>NZ_JBSFGK010000088.1:0-34176 GCF_053596495.1 Kitasatospora sp. NPDC001683 | reverse complement strand
GGTTCCTCGGGGTTCCGGGGTGCCGCCGGGGCCCCCGGTTTGGGTGGTGCCCGGCCGTCCGAGCGGTTCGTCAGTCCTGCGGCAGCTGCAGCGGAACCAGCGGGATGACCGCCTCGGTGTCGATCAGGCCGGCCGCGACCGCGGGAAAGGTCGCGATGATCTCGCGCGCGGCCTCGACCGTCCCGGCGTCCAGGACCAGCGCCGCACCGACGCAGTCCGCGCGGTGGTAGCCGTGCGCGATCACGCCCTGACCGACGAGCTCCTTGGCCCGGGCCAGCTCCGCGTCGATGACCTTCGCGAAATCCTCCTCCGTGGCGTGCGGGGCCGCCTTGAAGACCGCGAGGACACCGGCGCCGGATTCGTTGGACATGGAGACAACTCCTTGCTGGGGGGGGAAGCGGCGGGGCTCCGAAACCGCCCCGCCGGACATGACCCCATCCTGCGGACCGAGGCGCCATGCGTCCAAGGACTGATTCCTATCGAAACCATAAGCTGGACACATGCCAACGCTGCGACAGCTCGAATACCTGGTGACGATCGTCGACGAGGGCTCCTTCACCCGCGCCGCCGAACTCCTGCACATCACCCAGCCCGGCCTCTCCCACCAGTTCCAGGCCCTGGAACGCGAGATCGGCAGCCCGCTGCTGGAACGCCTGCCCCGCGCCGTGCGCCCCACCCCCGCAGGGCGGGCCATGCTCCCGCACGCCCGCGCCGCCCTCGCCGAGGCCCGGCGCGCCGCCACCGCCGCCCGTCGCACCGCCGGCCTCGCCACCGGCGAACTCCACCTCGCCACCCTCTACTCGATCAGCTACGGCCTGCTGCCCGCCGCCCTCGGCGCGTGGCGCCGGCGCCACCCGGGCGTGCGGGTCAGGCTGTTCGAGCACCGACGCACCGAGGAACTCGCCGCGGCCATGAACGCCGGTCAGGCCGACATCGCCGTAGGACCGCCGCCGCCCGGCTGGGAGGGGCCCGTGCGCCACCTCGGCACCGAGGAGTTCCTCCTCATCACTCACACCGACGACCCCGCGGCCGAACCCGGAGCCGACTCCGCCCGGGCGCCCCGGGTCCGGCTGGCCGAGCTCGCCGAGCGGGAATGGGTGCACTTCACCCCCGACAGTGGCCTGGCCGACCTGCTGGAACAGGCCTGCGCCGCAGCCGGCTTCCGCCCCCGGGTGGCGGTCCGCACCGAACAGGCCCCCGCCGCGGCCAACTACGCCGCCGCCGGCCTGGGCCCCACCCTCGTCCCCGCCAACACCGTCCCGCCGCGCTTCAACGGCGCCGTGCTGCGCCCGGACCCACCGGTCAGCCGTCCCCTGACCGCCTACACCCGGACCACTCCCGACCCCATCACCGCCGCCTTCCTGGACACGCTGGCGGGCCAAGGAATCCTGACACCCCGCCACCTCCGACGGCGCCTGGGCCCGGCCGAGTCGGGCTGAGCCGACGACGGCGGTCCACGCGGGCGCGAACGGCCCGGTCCGACCGGATCGCGCCGTTCGTCTCCGAGCCGCCCGGCACCGCCGCGAACCGGCGGCCCGACGTGCCGGTCAGCGGGGCGGTTCCGGCGCGGGGCAGCCGGCCAGCCGGGCCCGGACGGCGTCGGCGTCGCGGTGCTGCAGGTCCTCGAGGATGGCGAGGCTGCGCGTCCAGGCGGCCCGGGCGGCCTCGGCGTCGCCGAGGGCGAGGTGGGTGTCCCCGAGGTGGGTGTGGATGTCGGCCTGGAGGAAGTAGTCGCCGACCGCCACCCGCAGCCGCAGCGACTCGTGGTAGGCGGGCAGCGCCTCGTGGTACTCGCCGAGCCGGTGGTGGATGAAGCCGATGCTGTCCCAGATGGACGACTGGCCGGGGAGGTTGCCGGCGTCGCGGGCCAGGTCCAGGGCGCGCCGGCAGTGCGGCAGCGCCTCCCGCAGCAGACCCTGCTGAGCCAGGTACCAGCCGATGCTGTTGAGCGCGAGGGCCTGTCCGGAGGGGTCGCCGAGGGCCTCGAACAGCTCCAGCGCCCGGCGGGACTCGGCCACGGCCTCGGCGTCGGCGTGTTCCTCGCCGTGGGCGATGGCGAGGTCGAGCCGGGTCCGGCCCTCGCGCGGCCGGTCGCCGAGCGCCTCGAACAGCCCGAGGGCCAGGCGCAGTTCGCGCTGGGCCTCGGCCAGGCGGCCCTGGGAGCGGTGCACCTGGCCGAGCCAGCGGTGCGCGTGGGCCTGGTGGCCGAGGTCCCCGGTGCGTTCGGCGGCGGCCAGCGCGGTCTCGCTCGCCCGCTGCCACTGCTGCCACAGCCCCGACTTGAGCAGGTAGGGCACCTGGGCGCCGACGAGCTGCCAGGCGTGGACGTCGGCCCCGGTCCGGTGCGCCGAGTCGACGATCCGCTCCAGCACCGGCTGCTCCTCCCGGTACCAGGCGAGCGCCTGCTGCCGGTCGGCGAGTTCCTCGGGCGTCACCCCGGCGGCGGGCTCCGGGAGGTCGAGCGACTGCCAGGAGACGTCGTCCGCGTAGGCGAGGTGGGCGGCGTGGTGGGCGGTGTGGAGGTAGTGGTCGAGCATCCGCAGGGTGGCTGCGGCCTGCTCCTGCGGGGACTCGTCGCAGGCCGCCCGTTCGGCGGCGTAGGCGCGCAGCAGGTCGTGGAAGGTGTACCGGTCCCGCTCCGGCGCGGTGATCAGGTGGGCGCGGTGCAGGTCCTCCAGCAGGGCGCGGGCCTCGGACACCGACAGGCCCGCGAGGCTCGCGGCCGCCGACGTGCCGATGCTCGGGCCCGGGTGCAGCCCGAGCAGCCGGAACAGGCGGGCGGCCCGCGGCGCCAGCGCGCGGTAGGACCAGGAGAGCACCACCCGGACGTCGGCATGGCTGTCGCCGGCCGACAGGAGGTCCAGGCGGGCCCGGGAGTCGCGCAGTTCGCGCGCCCACACCTCGAGCGGGGTGCCGGGGTGGTCGGCGGCCCGGGCGGCGGCGATGTTCAGCGCGAGCGGCAGCCGGGCGCACAGCTCGACCAGCTCGTCTGCCGCGTCCTGCTGCTCCGCGACGGCCGCGGCGCCCAGGCGGCGGGCGAGCAGTTCGCGCGCCTCCGCGGGGGAGAGCACGTCCAGGGCCAGCGGGACGGCACCGTCCAGGGCGACCAGCCCGGGCAGCCGGTTCCGGCTGGTGACCACGACCAGGCAGCTGTTCGAGCCGGGGAGCAGCGGGCGGACCTGCTCCGCCTCGCGGACGTTGTCGAGGACGATCAGCGTCCGGGTGCCCGCCAGCCGGCTGCGCAGCAGGGCGAGCCGCCCGTCCGGGTCGGCGGGGACGCGCAGGGCCGGCACGCCCAGCGCGTCCAGGAAGCCGCGGGCCACGTCGGCGGGGTCGACCGGGGCCCGGGCCGGGTCGAAGCCGCGCAGGTTGGCGAACAGCTGGCCGTCGGGGAAGCGGTCGGCCACCCGGTGGGCGAAGTGCACGGCCAGGGTGGTCTTGCCCACGCCCGCGGTGCCGGCGATCGCCGAGATCACGACCGCGCCGCAGCCGGGGGTCACGTCGACGAGCAGCTCGTCGAGCAGCTGGAGCTCCCGGGTCCGGCCGGTGAAGTGCCGGATGGCCATGGGCAGTTGCTGCGGGCAGGTCGGTCCCTCCTGGGGAGGGGGCGGGGAGCCGGCGGGCGTCGCCTCCGCGGAGGGCGGGGGATCCGTGTCCCGCGCCGCCGTCAGCCACCGGCCGCGGGTGTCCGGGTCGATGCCGAGGGCCTCGGCGAGCCGGACCACCGAGGACATCCGCGGTCGGCGCCCACCCGCCTCCAGGGCGCTGATCGAGCGGGCCGACACCCCCGAACGCTCGGCGAGTTCGTCCTGACTCCACCCCACGGACAGGCGTCGCTCCCGTAGCAGCGCAGCGAAAACCTCAGCCCCCACAGATCCCCCCGGGTCCCCTGCCAACCGCGTCGTCGCCCCGCCCGTCCGACCCGGATCGCGAATGAGCGTAGCCCCGACGGGCCCAAGTGTCAGGTCAACGTCCGGTCAACGTCGTGGTCATCGCGGCCGCGCCGGGGCGAGGATGAAGGCCGACGGACCCGTCCGAGGGGGAACGAGCGAACGCCCGCGGGCGTGCTTCGCGTCCGACCACGGGTCCGGCCCGGATCGTCGCCGTCGCCCGCACGGCGTTCGGAACGTGGCCGACCGATCCACCGGTCCGACGGCGGTGCCCCTCCCGGGTGCCCGCCGACGGACCGGACACAAGGCGCGGCGACGGGGGTGCCGCGCCCCGACCCCCGCGACGGCCGACCGCGGCCCGGCCGTCGCGGGGTCACCGCATCCCGTCGCCACACGCCGTCACCACAGCCCGTCACCGCACCCGATTCCGCCGCAGGTCGAACGGTGCCATGCTGACGCCATGACAGATCACATCGATTCCACCCCGGCCCGTGACGGGGTGCAGGACGGGGGCCGGCGGCGGGAGTTGGCGGCGGCGACGGTGGGGTCGGTGGTCGAGTCCTTCGACTGGAACATCTACGCCGTGCTCGCGCCCTACTTCGCCGCCGACCTGTTCGGCCACGGAAAGGGCGGGGTCAGCGGCGTGCTCGCCGCGTACGCCACCTTCGCGGTGGGCTTCGTGGCCCGGCCGGTCGGCTCGTACCTGATAGGGCGGCTCAGCGACACCCGGGGGCGGCGCTTCGCGCTCAGCCTCGGCATGGCCGTCATCGCCGTCGCCAGCCTGGGCATCGCCGCGATGCCGGGGCAGCGGACCATCGGCGCCTGGGCGGCGGTGCTGGCCGTGGTCGTGCGGGTGGTGCAGGGCCTCGCCTTCGGCGGGGAGGCGCCGAGCGTCGCCGCGTACGTGACCGAGACGGCCCCGCCCCGGCACCGCTTCGCGTTCAGCTCGGTGTCCTACGGCGGGATCATCCTCGGCTCGCTGCTCTCCTTCGGGGTGCTCACCCTGCTGATCCACACCATCGGCAAGTCCGGCCTGGAGAACGGCGGTTGGCGCTGGGGCTTCCTGGTCGCCGCGCTGCTCGGGCTGGGCGCGGTGTGGGTGCGGCGGGCCGCGCCGGAGAGTGCCGAGTTCCACCGCGCCCGAGCCGGGGTGCGGCCGGGTGGCCGCCCGCCGTTCCTGCGCACGCTCCGCGACCACCGCTGGGCGGTGCTCACCGTCTTCCTCAACACCCTGGGCGGCACGGTCGGTTACTACTTCGCCCTGACCTACCTGCCGCAGTACGCGGCCGCCTACCACGTCATCGACAAGGAGCGGGCGGCCTCCTTCATGACGGTGGTGCTGGCGATGGTGCTGGCCACCATGCTGCTGACCGGCGCGGCCGCCGACCGCTTCGGGCTGCTGCCGGTCGCCCGGATCGGCTTCGGGCTGCCGATCCCGCTGGTCGGGATCCTGCTGGCCGGGCTGCGCGGGGGCTGGCTGCCGTTCCAACTGGTGGCCGTACTGCTGGGGATGATGGTGGCGACGGTGCTCGGCACGCTCAACGTCTTCACCGGGCTGCTGTTCCCGACCGAGGTGCGGGCGGTCGGCCTGGGCGTGGTCAACGCGGCCACCATAGCCGCGTTCGGCGGCACCTTCCCGCTGCTGGCCGAGTGGCTGGACCACCACGACGGCCTCGGGGTGATCCCGGTCTACGTCACGATCTGCACCGCCGGACCGGCGTTGGGCCTGTTGACGGCCATGCGGGTGCCCTCGTTCACCGCCGCCCTCCGGGAGGCGGAAGCCGACGTTCAGCGGACACCCGGAACCGCCTGACGGACATCCACGTCCTGTGGTTGAGTGTTCCGGGTCAACGCCGGACGGGGAGGGCGAAAGTGGACGGCAACGAGCCGGACAGCTGGCTGATCGACGCGGACTTCGAGCAGCCGCCGCAGGTGGACCTGCGGACCGACCGGGCGCACTCCGCGCGGGTCTACGACTACCTGCTCGGCGGCAAGACCAACTTCCCGGCGGACCGCGAGGTCGGCGACCGGGTGCTGGCCGACCTGCCCGCCGCCCGGGCCGGGGCCGCCGCCGCCCGCGCCGTGATGCACCGGATGGTCCGTCGGCTGGCCGAACAGCACGGCATCCGCCAGTTCCTGGACGTCGGCACCGGCATTCCCACCGCGCCCAACCTGCACGAGATCGTCCAGGCGGTCGACCCGGCCTGCCGGGTGGTGTACGTGGACAACGACCCGATCGTGCTGGCCCATTCGCGCGCGCTGCTCACCAGCACGCCCGAGGGCCGCACCGCCTACGTCGAGGGTGACCTGCGCGATCCGGAGAAGTTCCTGGCCGACCCGGCGGTGGCCGCCACCCTGGACCTGACCGAGCCGGTCGCGCTGACGCTGATCAACATCGTGCACTTCCTGTCCGACGAGGCCGCGCACCGGCCCGTCCGCAAGCTGCTGGAGGCCCTGCCCGCCGGCAGCTTCCTGGCCCTGACCGCCGGCACCGCCGACAACGCGCCGGAGCAGGCCGCGGCCGGTGCGCGCCGGTACGCGGAGGCCGGGATCGAGGTGCACATGCGTTCGCAGGCCGAAGTGGCACGCTTCTTCGCCGGGCTGGAGCTGGACGAGCCGGGCGTGGTCCTGATCAACCGGTGGCACCCGGAGCCGGACGGGCTCTCGGCGCCGGCCGACGGCGAGGTCTCGGTGTACGGCGGGGTGGGCCGCAAGCCGTGACGCCCGCCGCGGCCGTCATGGTTGCGGCTGCTGCTGCGACGCCATGGTGAGCCCGGCCGAACCGGCGCCGCGGCTGAGCACCACGGTGCGGATGTGCTCCAGGGCGCGGGCCCAGTCGGCGCGGCCGGGGTTGCGGCGCACGGCTTCGCGCAGGTCGAGCACCCGGTAGGGCGGGCCGAGGTCGGTGATCTGCGGGACGAACTCGGCCCGGCTCACCGCCCACCGCTGCCCGGGCCCGGCCGGCGGGCTGACGGTGAAGCGGGCGATCGAGCTCCAGTTGCCGCGCGGGTCCTCGGCACCGTCGTAGGTGAACATGTGCCCGGCGAGCTGGTCGCCGAGGCCGTAGACCGTCCAGGTGTCGCCGATCTTCTCGTAGGCCTGCGGGATGTGGGCGTGGGTGCCGAGGATCAGGTCGATGTCGGGCCGGCCCGGGCCCTGCCCGGCCGCGGACAGCTCGCGGGCCAGGGTGAGCTGCTGCTCGTTGGGCGCGTCCTGCCATTCGGTGCCCCAGTGGATGCTGACCACCACCAGGTCCGCGCCGTCGGCCCGGGCGGCGCGGGCGTCGGCGAGGATCCGGTCCCGGTCGATCAGGTTGACGGCCCAGGGCTCGTCCTTGGGCAGCGGGATGCCGTTGGTGCCGTAGGTGTAGGCGAGTTGGGCCACCGTCGCACCGCCGGCCCGCAGCAGCGCGGGCCGCCCGGCCTCCCCGGCGGTGCGGGCGGAACCGGTGTGGGCGAGGCCGACGGCGTCCATCGCGTCCAGGGTGCGGCGGATGCCGGCCGGGCCGTCGTCCAGGGTGTGGTTGGAGGCGGTGTCGCAGGAGGTGTACCCGGCGTCCTTGAGGGCCTTGGCGACCTGCGGCGGGGACTTGAACGCCGGGTACCCGGTGTACGGGCCGCCGTCGGCGCCGTAGACGGTCTCCATGTGGCAGATCGCCAGGTCGGCGGCGCTGACCAGCGGTTTGACGCCGGCCAGCATGGCGCTGAAGTCGTAGCCCGTGCCGCCGGCGTCCTCCTTGGCCTGCTGGATGATCTCGGTGTGCGGCAGCACGTCGCCGGTGGCGAGCAGGGTGAACGCCCGCGGCCCGGTCGGGGCGGGGGTGGGCGTGGGTGCCGCGGTGCCGGGGGCGGCCCGCCCGGCCGGGTGCGGGGCGTCGCAGCCCGGGAGGGCGAGCAACAGGGCGAGGGCGGTGGCGGCGGTCCGTCGGCGGGGGAGGGACATGGTCGGCTCGTCTCACGATCGGAAGGGATGACCAACCATCCGACTATGCGGGCGCCCGCCTGGCGGGCCGTGGGCCCCACGCCCGCAGGTCACCCGGGGAGCCGCCGGTCCCGGGAAAGGTGACCATGTGTGACCCCTTGTACGCGGTCCGCGGGATGTGCTGACATATCCATGTCAATTCTGCCGAGGGGGTCGCGCGGGAAGCGCTCGGTCCGTGCCGCGCCGCCCCTGTTCCCGTGGACGATCGAAGGGGAAGCCCATGTTGCTCCGCGCCCTGGCCGCCGCGGCAGCCGTCTCCGCCGCCCTGGCCGGCTCGCCGGCCTTCGGCGGCGACTCGCTGCCCACCCCGCCGGACCGGATCGTCATCGACGTCGCGACCGTCAACGGCTCCGGCTGTCCGGCGGGATCGGCCGCAGTGGCCGTGTCGCCGGACAACACCGCCTTCACCGTGACGTACAGCAGCTACCTGGCCCAGGTGGGAGTGGGCTCGAAGCCGACCGACTTCCGGAAGAACTGTCAGCTCGACCTGCGGGTGCACGTCCCCCAGGGCTTCACCTACGCCATCGCCTCCGCCGACTACCGCGGCTTCGCCCACCTGGAGAACGGGGCGAGCGGCGTCGAGCGGGCCAACTACTACTTCCAGGGGGACCCCGGGACCACCTACCGGAGCCACCGCTTCGACGGCCCGACCGACGACAGCTGGCAGGCGACCGACTCCGTCGACGTCGCCGCCCTGGTCTGGGCGCCCTGCGGCGAGGAGCGCAACTTCAACATCAACACCGAACTGCGCGTCTCCGCCGGCACCTCGGACCCGGCCCACACCACCAGCTTCATGACGATGGACTCGACCGACGGCAGCATCAACACCGTCTACCACCTCGCCTGGAAGCAGTGCCCCTGATCCCCGGGCGCGCCCGGCCCCGGCGGAGCCCCGGCCGCCGGGGCCGCGGCGTGTCCGACGGGCTCGAAGGTGAAGGCCCGTCAGGAAAGCGGTCGTTTTTGCATGCTCATGCCGTTACAGTGCTGCGGGTCCGGACCCCCCACTCGGCAGACGGAGCGTCATGACCATCGCACGCAGGTCCATCCTCAAGGGCACATCGGCGGCCGGAGCCGCCCTGGTCGCCGGCGGCGCGGCCGCCCAGCCGGCCTCCGCCTCCGACGGGCCGACCGACGAATCGCCGGGCGCAGCGGCCGACGGGCCCGCGAGCCCGCTGCTCCAGGCCACCCCGCACCGGATCGGCACCCCCAGCGTCAGCGGCCTGCACCTGCAGTTCGGCACCGACCCCGCCACCGAGATGACCGTCTCCTGGCTCACCCCGCAGTCCGTCCGCCGCCCGCAGGTCCGGATCGGTTCACCAGGCGGCGGCCTCGGCAAGGTGGTCGAGGCCGAGACCCGCACCTACCGCGACGCCCTCGGCAAGGACGAGGTGTACGTCCACCACGCCAAGCTCACCGGCCTGCGCCCCGGCACCACCTACCTCTACACCGCCGGACACGACGGCACGAGCCCCGAGACCGGCAGCTTCACCACCGCCCCACGCGGCCGCACCCCCTTCACCTTCACCAGCTTCGGCGACCAGGCCACCCCCAACCTCCGCCGCCACCTGGTCTTCCCCGACGGCATGCCCTCGCCGCTCGGCAAGTACCCGGTGTACATGAGCAGCCAGATCGGCTCCCCGCACGCCGCCGACATCGTCGCCGCCGTCGAACGGGTCGGCCCGCTGTTCAACCTGGTCAACGGCGACCTCTGCTACGCCTCCTACAGCGGCCGGCACGGCCAGAGCCGAACCGCCACCTGGGCCGACTGGTTCATCAACAACAGCCGCTCGGCCCGGCTGCGCCCCTGGATGCCCTGCGCCGGGAACCACGAGAACGAGAGCGGCAACGGCCCGATCGGCGCCGACGGCTACCAGACCTACTTCACCCTCCCCGACTCCACCGCCGACCGCGATCAGGAGACCCGGGGCATGTGGTACGCCTTCACGGTCGGCTCGGTGCGCTTCATCAGCCTCGCCAACGACGACGTCGCCATCCAGAACTCCGGCGACAGCTACCTGCGCGGCTACTCCGGCGGCGCCCAACTGCGCTGGCTGGAGAGGGAGTTGCGCACGGCCCGGAGCAGCCGGGGGATCGACTGGATCGTGGTCTGCATGCACCACCCGATGATCTCCAGCTCCAAGCACGGCTCCGGCAGCGACCTCGGCGTGCGCGAGGCCTGGGGCCCGCTGTTCGACGCCTACGGGGTCGACCTGGTGGTCAGCGGCCACGAGCACTACTACGAGCGCTCCCACCCCGTCCGCGGCACCCTGCCCAACGACACCCGCACCCCGGTGCCCACCGGCACCGACCTCCACCTCGCCGACACCGGCCGCGGCACCGTCCACATGGTCATCGGCGCCGGGGGCAACGCCGCCACCACCCAGGACGACCTGTTCGAACGCCCCCAGGGCCGGGTGGTCATCGGCCTCGAGGACAAGCCCGCCCCCGGCGCGCCCTACCGGGAGTCGATCTGGCTCACCGAGGACGCCCCCTGGGCCGCCTACCAGGACCGCACCAACACCCACGGCTTCGCCGCCTTCGAGGTCGACCCCGGCGACCGGCGCGGCGGCACCACCACCATGCGGGTCACCTACTACACCTTCGACGGCCCGCACGCGGACCTCACCCCGGTCGACACCTTCACGCTCCACCGGCGCCGCACCGACGGCCACGACTGACGACACCGCCCGCCCACCGGTGAGCCCCGCCGCGAATCGCCGTCCCACCCCCGGGTAGACGCGTCCACGCGCCCAGGTCGCCGGCCGGCGGGGCCGGTGCCCGCGGGGGCGCGGAAGGAGCGTCGCGATCATGAACGAGGAGACGGGCCACGTCACCGGAACCAAGGACAAGGACTACAACCTGCTCTGGTACGTCGAGGCCTGCCTGAGCAACGCGCTGCGCATGGAGACCTACCTGAAGGACGCCGAGCGGGAGGGCGACGACGAGGTCGTGGAGCTGTTCAGCAAGGCGCAGGCCGACAGCCGCAAGGGCGCCGAGCTGGGCAAGCGGCTGCTCGCCGCCCGCCTGGGCGGCAGGGGCACCGGTACCACGGGTACCAGCGACACCGCGGGTGCCGGCGACACCACGGCCCCGGGCACCGACACGGGCACCGGTGAGGGCACTGCCTGGGTCCCCGGCGAAGTCGGCGCCACCGGTGGCGCCCCGGCGCCCCCCGGCGACCCGGGCGCCCTGCCCCAGGACCCGGGGACTCCGTAGCCGCCCCACCAGGCCGGGCCCGGTGCACCGGACGCACCGGGCCCGACCGGTGCCCGCCGATCCGCCGGTTGGGTGTCGTGATTCCGGGTGAACGGGCGCGGCGCGTCGGTACGGTGGGCCGCCAACCGTCGCCGCGGACGGCTAGGACGGGGGGATGCGTCCTCTTCCCCTGACCGCGCTCCTGGCGGTTCCGCTAGTCCTCCTCCCCGCCGCCGTCCCCGCGCAGGGGGCCCAGGCCGCCCGTCCCTGGCCCCTCGGAGCCGCTGCGCCCGACGGTTCGACGGAGCCGCTGCCCGAGTACCGGTACACCGGGGCCGGGTTCGACGCCTGCTCGGCCCCGCCGGTGGAGGCCCTGTACGTCTGGCGCGTCGCCTCGCCGTACGGCGCGGTGAACATCTACAGCAGCGGCGGCCAGCGCGGCTGCGAGCAGCCCCGGCTGACGCCGCAGTGGGTCGCCACCGTCCGGGCGATGGGCTGGAAGCTGGTGCCCACGCACGTCGGGCTGCAGGCACCCTGCGCCCAGCGCCCGGACAAGCCGCTGCGGATCGACCCGGACCGGGCCGAGGAGCAGGGCGGCGCGGAGGCGGGCGAGGCCGCGGCGGCGCTGGGGGAGCTGGGCCTGGGGCCGGGCAGCCCGGTGTACCTCGACATCGAGGCCTACCCGGTGGGCGACCCGGTCTGCAGCCGGGCGGTGGTCGACTTCACCGTCGGCTGGACCAGGGGCCTGCGGGCGGCCGGCTACCGGTCGGGCTTCTACTCCAGCACGGACTCCGGCATCGCGGACCTGGCCGCCGCCGCCCGCTCCGGCCGCGCCCCGCTGCCCGACGCGCTCTGGTACGCCCGCTGGGACGGGCGCCCCACCGTCAGCGGACAGGCCGGGCTGCCCGACGACCTGTGGGCCGGCCACCGCATCCACCAGTACCGCGGCAGCGCCGACGAGACGTACGGCGGGGTGACGCTCAGCGTCGACCCCGACGCCCTGGACGGACTGGTGGCGGGCGGCTGAGCGGTGCGGATCTCGCCACAGCGGGCGCGCGTCAGCGCTCCGGCCGTTCCGCCAGCGCGGGCAGGACCTTGTCCAGGGAGATCGGCAGGTCCCGCACGCGCACGCCGCAGGCGTGCCACACCGCGTTCGACACCGCGGCGGCCGTGCCGACGATGCCGATCTCCCCGATGCCCTTGGACCCCACGGCGTTGACGTGGGGGTCGTGCTCGGCGAGCCAGTGGGCCTCGATCGTGCCGACGTCCGCGTTGGCCGCGATGTGGTACTCGGCGAAGTCGTGGTTGACGACGTGACCGGTGCGGGGGTCGAGCACGCTCTTCTCGTGCAGGGCCATGGACAGCCCCATCGTCATCCCGCCGACGAACTGCGACCGCGCCGTGCGCGGGTTGATGATCCGGCCCGCGGCGAACACGCCCAGCAGGCGCGGCACGCGCACCTCCCCGGTGTCCAGGTGGACGTGCGCCTCGGCGAACTGCGCCCCGAAGGCGTGCATCGCGTGGCGCTCGTCGGGCGGCCCGACGGTGCCGGACGCCTCGGCCCCGTCCGGCGGCTCGCTCCCGTACCTGGCGCGGAAGGCACCCGCTGCCTCGACCACGGCCGAGCCCCAGGTCGTCATGCCGGAGGAACCCCCGGCCACCGAGGCCATCGGGTAGTCGGTGTCGCCGATCCGCACCTCCACCCGGTCCACCGGTACGCCGAGGGCGTCCGCGGCGATCTGCGCCAGCGTGGTCCACGTACCGGTGCCGAGGTCGGCCGCGCCGATCTCGGCGACGTAGCGCTCCCCCTCCCGCCGGACCGTCGCCGTCGACTTCGGCATGCGGCTGACCGGGTAGGTGGAGGCGGCGACGCCCGTGCCGACGAGCCAGTCGCCGCGACGGCGCACGCCGGGCCGCGGATCGCGCCGCGACCAGTCGAACCGCGCGGAGCCCTCCCGCAGGCACCCGACCAGATTGCGGCTGGAGAAGGGCTTGCCCGAACCGGGCTCGACGCCGGGCTCGTTGCGGATCCGCAGTTCGACCGGGTCCATCCCCAGGCGCTCGGCCAGCTCGTCCATGGCCACCTCGGGGCCGAACATGCCGGGACACTCGCCGGGGGCGCGCATCCAGGACGGCACCGGGACGTCGAGGGCGGCGAGGCGGTGGGTGGTCCGCCGGTTCGGCGAGGCGTACATCATCCGCGCGGGGACACCGCTCTGCTCGGCGAACTCCTTGATGCGCGAGGTCAGTTCGACGACGTCGATGGCGACGGCGGTGAGCCTGCCGGTGCGGTCCGCAGCGAGGCGACAGCGCTGGATGGTCGGCGTGCGGTAGCCGGTCAGGGAGAACATCTGCTGTCGGGTCAGGGCCAGCCGCACCGGCCTGCCGGGCACCGCGCGGGCGGCCATCGCGGCCAGGACCACGTTGACGTGCGGCTGCCCCTTGGACCCGAACCCGCCGCCGACGTACGGGCAGACGACCCGCACCCGCGCCTCGTCGAGGCCGAACACCGACGCCAGGACGGCCCGGGTCGAATGGACGCCCTGGGTGGAGTCCCACAGGGTGAGGAGGCCGTCACCCGCCGGCTCCCACAACGCCGCCGTGGCGTGCGGCTCCATCGGGTTGTTGTGGTACATCGCGGTCGTGTACGTCTCCTCGACGCTCACCTCCGCGGCCGCCATCGCGGCGTCGACGTCGCCCTCGGCGGTGTCGGTGGGGAAGTCCGGGTTCACCGTCTCCGGCGCGTACAGGTCCTCACGGTCGGCCCGCAGCTCGGCGTCGTGCTCCTGCTGCGCGTACTCGACCCGCACCAGAGCCGCCGCCTGCCGCGCCACCTCGGAGCTGTCGGCGACGACCAGCGCGACGACCTGGCCCCGGAAGGCGACCTCCTCACCCTGCAGGGCCGCCAGCTCCCGGTCCTCGGTGGACGCCAGCCGCTCGGCCGTGCCGGGGGTGAGCACCGCGACCACACCGTCGAGGGCTTCGGCGGCCGCGGTGTCCAGCGCCGTGACGCGGCCCCGGGCGATGGTGGCCTGGACGGCGTGCAGGTGGGCGGCGTTCACCAACGGCGTCTCGTGGGCGTAGGTGGCGGTGCCCAGGACCTTGACGGCGCCGTCCCGGCGGGGCAGGTCGCGGCCGACGGCTCGGGGTTCGCTCGGGAACGTCATCGGGGATCCTCTCCGACCAGGTCGCGCAGGGTGGCGGTCAGGGTGCGGCGCAGCAGCGGGATCTTGAAGGCGTTGCCGCCGTCCAGCCCCTCGGCCGGCCGGGCGTCGGCGAGTTCCGCGTCCGCCGCGGTCCGGTAGCTCCGGTCCGACGCGGAGGAGCCCCGCAGCGCCTCCTCGGCCCGGTGGGCGCGCCACGGGACGTGCGCGACGCCGCCGAACGCGATCCGCGCGTCCACGATCACGCCGTCCTCGACCTCGACCGCCGCGGCCACGCTGACCAGGGCGAACGCGTACGAGGCGCGGTCACGCACCTTGCGGTAGGCCGATCGGCGGGCGATCGGCCGCGCCGGCAGGTCGATCGCGGTGATCAGCTCACCGTGTTCGAGCACCGTGTCGCGCTCGGGAGCGTCGCCGGGCAGCCGGTGCAGGTCGACGAAGGGGATCGTGCGCTCGCCGGCCGGGCCCAGCGTCCGCACCCGGGCGTCGAGCGCGGCCATCGCCACGGCCAGGTCGGACGGGTGGACCGCGAGGCAGTGCTCGGACGCGCCGAGGATCGCGTGGTGCCGGGTCCACCCTCCGACCGCGGAACAGCCCGAGCCCGGCTCCCGCTTGTTGCACGGTGTCGTGACGTCCTGGAAGTAGACGCAGCGGGTCCGTTGCAGCGGATTGCCCCCGACGGTGGCCATGTTGCGCAACTGCCCCGACGCGCCCGACAACAGCGCCTGCGACAGCACCGGGAAGCGCTCGCGCACCCGCGGGTCGGCGGCGAGTTCGCTGTTGCCGACACCCGCGCCGATCCTGAGGGTGCCGTCGCCGAGCTCCTCGATCTCCGCGGGCAGCACACCGGCGAGGCCGACGACCAGAGCGGGTTCGACGATGCCGAGCTTGAGGTGGTCCACCAGGTTCGTACCGCCGCCGAGGAACACCGCGTCCGGGTTCCCGGCGACGCTGCGCACGGCGTCCGCGGCGTCCGCGGGCCGGAGGTAGTCGAAGGGCTTCACCCGGTCACCCCCGGGCCGGTCGGCCGCCCGGCCGGGGACGCCCCGGCCGCCCGCAGCACCGCGGTCACGATGTTGACGTAGGCCCCGCAGCGGCACAGGTTGCCGCTCATCCGCTCGGCCACCTCGGCACGGTCCAGCCGCGGCGCCCCCGGGCCTTCGGTGGCGGCACTCGGCCAGCCCATCGCGAACTCGTCCAGCACCCCGACCGCGGAGACCACCTGCCCCGGAGTGCAGTAGCCGCACTGGAGCGCGTCGCAGTCGATGAAGGCCCGCTGCACCGGATGGAGGCCGCCGTCGGCCTGCTGTTCGCCGGCGGTGGTCGGCTCGGCGGTGGTCGGCTCGGCGGCGAGTCCTTCGGCGGTGACCACCTCGGCGCCGTCCTGGGTGACCGCGAGCGTGAGGCAGCCCAGCACGCGCCGCCCGCCGGACAGCACCGTGCAGGCGCCGCACTGTCCGTGGTCGCAGCCCTTCTTGGGGCTGGTGATCCCGAGTCGTTCCCGCAGCGCGTCGAGCAGCGTCGTGCGCGTGTCGACGGTCAGCCGACGCGCGGTGCCGTCGACCTGAACGGTGATTTCCCTCTGCATCGCACGACAGTCCCCTGCCCCGGCCACGCCCACACGGCACATGGCGCCGCGTCACACCGGTGGCAGCAGGACGGTGGCGCAGCGACAGGGGCCGGGGCGTCGTCGAGGCGGGCGCCATCAGGTGGTCCGATCACCCGTCCACTACGATGATCGTTTGCTCAGGGCCGGCCGACCGGAGGAAGGGTGGCGCCGGCGACGCCGCCGGAGAGGGTGTGACCGGAGCGGTGGGACGGCAGCTGCGCTCCCCGTCCGGCGCCTGACCACGGTCCGGCGCCTGACCACGGCCGCACGCACGAGAACCGAACGGGGAAAGGTCGACAGACATGACCACACAGACCGGCAGCGTCACCGAACAGTCTTCGGCGGACCCCGCCGACCGCGCGTCGTCGCGGCGGCGCCTGCTGCGGATCGGAGCCGGAGTCGTGGGCGGCGGTGCCCTGCTCGGGGCCGCGGCCGGGGGCGGGATGCTCGCGGGCTGGCTACCCGGCGGGGTGACGCTGAAGAAGGCGCTGGGGATGACCGGGACGGACGGCACGGTGCCGGACGCGGCACCAGGACCCGTGCACGTCGAACAGGTGCGCTCGACGGCGCGGAACCGGGAGGTCACGATGGTGACCATGCTCCCGCCCGGCGCCGCGGCGAGTACGAACCTGCCGGTCTGCGTCCTGCTGCACGGGCGCGGGAGCGACGCGAACGGCATGGTGGCGCTCGGGGTGCCGCAGTTCCTGGCGGCCGCGGTCAGGGACGGCGTGCCGCCGTTCGCCGTCGTCGCGGTGGACGGCGGGGACGCCACGTACTGGCACCAGCAGGCCCCTGGCGGTGACGACCCGCAGGCGATGCTCCGCGAGGAACTCCCCGGCTGGCTGCACGCCCGCCAACTGCCCACGCCGCGCGCCGCGATGGGGATCTCGATGGGCGGCTCGGGTGCCCTGCAGTACGCCGTCGGACGCACCCTGGCCGGCCGCAACCTGGACGCCGTGGCACTCCTCAGCCCGGCCGTCTTCCGCACCTGGGCGGACGCCCGCACCACCGGCGGGTACGCCGACGAGGCGGACTGGAAGGCCCACGAGCCGACGCTCCGGCTGGACCAGGCGCAGGTCGGCACCCTCGGCGTGTGGTGCGGTCAGGAGGACCCGTTCTGCCCCGCCGCCCGCCAGGTCGCGCGACAGGTGCGGGCACGGGAGCAACGGTTCCCCGACGGGGAGCACACGGACGGCTTCTGGCGGCGGGTGCTGCCGGACGCGATGACCGTGCTGGGACGCGCGCTCACCACCACCTGAGCCGGCCCGCCGCCCCTCAGCCGTGAGCGGTGTGTCGGCCGACGCGGAAGGGCGGGCGGGGGACTGGCCGTCCCCCGCCCGCCTGGAACGGGTTCAGCGCCGGAACAGGCCGGTCAGCACGTCCCACCAGCTGCGCCGCTGGGCCGGGACGGTCGCCGCCGGGGCGGGGGCGGCGGCCTCCGCCGCCCGGGCGGCGAGCTCCCGCTCCTCCTCCGCCCGCTCCTCCTTCGCCCGCGCCCGCGTCGCCCGCTCCGCCTCCGCGACCGACTCCGGGTCCGGCTCGATCTCGTGCGCGGTGAACTCCACCGGCAGCGCGGTGAGATGGCGCGAGATCCAGGCCGAGGTCCAGGTCAACTCCTCCTCGGGGACGGCGAGTCGGAGGTCCGGCAGCAGGGTGAGCAGGATGTCGATCCCGGCCTCGGCGATGTGCCGGCCGATGTCCTGCCCGGGGCACTCGTGCGGCCCGGCGCCGAAGGACAGGTGCGAGCGGTTGCCGTACAGCGGGGTGGACAGATCGGGCCGGACCACCGGGTCGACGTTGCCCGCCGCGAGGCCGAGCAGCAGGAAGTCGCCGGCCTTGATCTGCTGTCCGCCGAGCTCGGTGTCGGCGGTCGCGCAGCGTCCGGCCACCAGGGACATCGGCGGGGAGTCCCAGAGCACCTGGTCCAGCGCCTCGCCCAGGGTCATCTGGCCGCCGGAGAGGTGGGCGCGGAAGCGCGGGTCGGTGAGCACCATCTTCAGCGAGTCGGCGATCAGGTTGACGGTGCTCTCGTTGGCGGCCAGCAGCACCGCCCGCAGGTGCTCCATCACCTCGTCGTCGGTCAGCTCGGCCGGGTGGGCGAGCAGTCGGCTGGTGAGGTCGTCGCCGGGGCTTTCGTGCTTGATCGCGATGGTGCGGCGCAGGCTCGCCACCACGTACTCGTTGCTGGCCACCGCCGTCTCGGTGCCCTTCACCAAGTCCCGGGCGGCGTCGACGAGTTGCGGCCCGTACTCGTCCGGCATGCCGAGCAGCTTGGTCATCACCAGCATCGGCAGGTGCTCGGCGAACTGGGTGATCAGCTCGGCCTGGCCGGTCGGCCCGAACAGCTGGACCAGGTCGGTGGTGAAGCGGCGGACGTGGCGGCGGATGCCGCGCCGGTCGAAGCCGTTCAGCCCGTCCAGCAGGGCGTTCCGCAGCCGGCGGTGCTCCTCGCCGTCGGCGAACACGCAGATCGGCTGCCAGGCGACCACCGGCAGCAGTGGGGAGTCGGGCGGGATCTCGTTGTTGCGGAAGGCGCTCCACAGCCGCGAGTCGCGGGAGAACAGCGAGGGGGTGCGCAGCGCGGTGATGTTGGCGGCGTGGCCGAGGATCAGCCAGGCCCGGTGGTCGCCGTGCAGCAGCACCGGGGCGACGTCGCCGTACTCGGCGCGCAGCTTCTCGTACAGGCCCGCCGGGTCGGCCTCGGCCTCCGGGCCGTACAGCCGGCGCAGGCCGCCGGGGCCGATCGGCTCGACGACGTGCCGGTGGGCGGGGCAGCCGGGCGGTGGGACGGGGGCGGCGGCGCCGTCGGGGAACGGGGTGGTCACAGGGTCTCCGGTCGTTCGGAAGAGGTGCGAAGGGCTCAGCCGGCGGGCGGCGCGGCCAGTTCGTAGAGGTAGTGCATGAGCGTCATCAGGGTGTCCCGGCTGGATTCGCGGCTGCGCGCGTCGCAGGCGACGATCGGCACCTCGGGCGGCAGGTCGAGCGCCTGGCGCAGCTCGTCGAGCGGGTAGGTCGGCGCCTCGGGGAAGCCGTTGACGGCGACCACGAAGGGCACGCCGCGGTCCTCGAGCCGTCCGATCACCTCGAAGCTGACCTCCAGCCGGCGGGTGTCCACCAGCACCACCGCGCCGAGCGCGCCCTCGAACAGGCCGTTCCAGAGGAACCAGAACCGCTCCTGGCCGGGGGTGCCGAAGACGTACAGCACGAGCCTGTCGCTGATGCTGATCCGGCCGAAGTCCATGGCCACCGTGGTGGAGGTCTTGCGTTCGACCCCGGTCGGGTCGTCCACGCCGACCCCGGCCTGGGTCATGGTCTCCTCGGTGGTCAGCGGGCGGATCTCGCTCACCGCGCCGACCAGCGTGGTCTTGCCGACGCCGAAGCCGCCGACGATCACCACCTTGACCGCCGTGGTGACGGTGTCGGGCAGCAGGTCCGCGCTCGCCGGTCCGACGACCGTGTCAGAGCCGCTGAAGTCCATGGATCACCGCCTCCAACAGGGCACGGTCGGGGAGTTCCGCCGCCGGTACGGCGGCGCGGGCCTCGATCCGCCCGTCGTCGAGCAGGTCCGCCAGCAGGACGGTGACCACGCTCGTGGGCAGTTCGAGGTAGGCGGAGACCTCCGCCACCGAGAGCGGCGAGCGGCACAGCCGCAGGATCGCCGCGTGCTCGGGCTGCATGGCGGGGGTCGGTTCCGCGAGGGAGACGATCAGGGTGACCAGGTCGAAGACGCCCGGCCCGGAGGGGCCGCTGCGGCCGCGGGTGATCACGTACAGGCGATCGGGCTCGGGTCCGTCCCAGCCGCCCTGCTCGGCGGTCATGTCACTGCCTCACTGTGCTCGTTCATGTGCCCGCCCGGGCGGGGACCGTGGTCGGGCGGTTCATGCGACCACCTCGGGGTTGCGCGGCGGGGCGGACAGGTGCTCGCCGATCCGGTCCACCAGGTCGCGCATCTGGTGGCTGACCAGCCCGGCGTCCACGCCCTCGTCGGCGAGCACCGCGAGGTAGGCGCGGTCACCGGCCGACATCAGGTAGAAGTAGCCGCCGTCCACCTCGATGACGACCAGCTTCATCGCGCCGTTGCCGTGCGGGAACTCGTGCCCGACGGCGGCGGCCAGGCTCTGCAGTCCGGCGCAGGCGGCGGCCAGCCGGTCGGCGGTGTCCGGGTCGGCGCCGTACTGGGCGATCCGCAGGCCGTCGGCGGAGAGCACGATGACGTGGCGCACGTACGGGACGCTGTGTGCGAGGTCGTTGAGGATCCAGTCCATGTTGCTGCGGTGCGGAATCACTGCTCGCCTTTCCCTGCCGTCTCTTCACTGGTCTGTCCGGCGCTGTTCGGTGCGGTGCTGCTGGTTCCTGCGGCGCCCGTCTCGCCCGTGCCGGCGCTGCCGGTGCCCTTGTAGCCCTCCATGAACGCCTCCAGCCACAGGCCGGGCTGCTTCTTGGGCCGGGCCGACGGGGCGGCCGGTCCCGCCGCGGGTCCGGCGGTCGGGCCGTTGGGCTGGGCGGTGCCGCGGGCGGGCGCGGAGAAGACGGCCCGGCCGGTCGGCCGGCTGCGGCGGCGCTGCGGCAGGCCGTTGGCGGTGCGCTCGGTGACGATCACCTCGTCGTCCCCGGCGCCGGGGCCGGATTCCCCCCACGGGTTGGTCGAGCCGTAGGACGGCCCGACGCCGGCGGACTTCCCCAGCCCGGTGGACGCTCCGAGCCCGCCGGACGACCCGGCGCCGGCCGAGGCGGTCCGGGCGCCCCAGGGCCGGGCGGGGGCCGCGTGCCGGGGCGGGTTCGCCGGGAGCGGCCGCGGGCCGGAGAAGGCGCCGATGCCGTGCGCCCGCCCGGTCGGGGGAGCGGTGGTGAGCAGCTCCTGGGGCACCACCAGGACCGCCCGCACACCGCCGTACGCGGAGCGGCGCAGCGACACCTGGAAGCCGTACGCCTGGCAGAGCCGGCCGAGGATGGCGAAGCCCAGCCGGGGGGACTCGGTGAGGTCGTCGAAGTCCTTGGAGACCATGGCCTCGCGCATCGAGCGCTCGGCCCGGGCGCGCGCCTCGTCGGTGAGCCCGAGGCCGCCGTCCTCGACCTCGATCGCGATCCCGCTCTGCACCTCGGAGGCGCTCAGGTGGACGTGGGTGTGCGGCGGGGAGTAGCGGGTGGCGTTGTCGAGCAGCTCGGCCACGGCGTGGATCAGGGGTTCGACGGCCGGTCCGATGACCGAGATCTGGGTCACCGGGTGGAGGTCGACCCGCTGGTACTCGAGGATCCGGGACATTCCGCCGCGCAGCACGCTGTAGAGGGCGATCGGGCGGGTCCACTGGCGGCCGGGCCGGGCGCCGGAGAGGACGGCGATGGAGTCGGCGAGGCGGCCGACCAGGGCGTTGCCGTGGTCGAGGCGCAGCAGGTCGTCGAAGACCGCCGGGTCGTTGCCGTGCCGGTCCTCCATCTCCCGCAGGTCCTTGGCCTGGCGGTGGATGATCGCCTGGACCCGGCGGGCCAGGTTGACGAAGGCGCGCTCGGCGGAGTCGCGCCGGCTGACCTCGTCGTCGACGGCCTGGGCGATGCCGCGCACCACCAGCTCCAGCGCGTGGCGGAACTTCCGTGACAGCAGCGGGTTCGGGCGCTGGAAGGGCTGGAGCAGCACGTCGATGGACGAGCCGTAGCGGGCGCCGCCGACCAGCCGGCGCAGCTCGCCGGCGGCCATCCGCCCGATCTCGTCCTCCTGGGCGGCCAGCCTGCGCTGCAACTCGTCGGTCCGCCGGGCGTGTTCGTCGCGCAGCTCGGCCAGGGCGCGGCCGCGGCGGGCGGACTCGGCGGCGACCACGGCGACCAGCACGGTGGCCGTCGCCCCGCACCACAGCACCTGGGCCCGGGCTCCGGCCGACACCACCGCCGCGGCGACCGCCACCGCCGCCGCCGTCACGGCCGTGGGCAGTATCCAGCCGAGCAGGGGCGCGAGGCGCCGTCCGGCGGGTGACGATCCAGCTCGAAGCATTCGGCATCCTCAAACGATCGGAACGGAACGGGGACGGGCGACGACCGGCTCCGGAGGCGTGCTGCAGCATAACCAAGTTCAGGACATCCTGACCGAAACTCAAAACTACTGTGCGTCAACCGACTTGTGGCAACTTGCCGGACATGCCCGACATCTCGCACGCCGGTCGCAGTCCAGGTCGGCACCGCCCGGTCACCAAGGCTTCTCGCCCGGACGCCCCCGCGCCGGGAACCCGGTCAGGATTCGCCCGTGTGAAGGGTTTCCGGCCCAAGTCGCCACGCGTGGAGGCGAGTTCGTGCTAGGGGCGGTCCCGTCACTCGTGTGGGGGGCGCTGAGGGGCGTATAGCAACAAATGTTGCTCACGGGGGCAATGTCTGTTGACACTTAGCGCGCCCGCTTCCTAGAGTGCGGGGTCATGGACGTGAACGATCTCGGTCGTCGAGTGGCGGCGGACGTGGCCGGTGGCGGCGGCCTGGACGGCCTGCAGCGGCTCTCGGGGGTGATCGAGGCCCTGGAGGAACGGCGCACCGACCTGGTGGAGGAACTGCGGCGCGGCCGGGAGGCGACCTGGGAGGAGATCGGCCGGGCCTGCGGGATGACCAGGCAGGGCGCGACCAGGCGCTGGTCCGGCCGGCTGCGGGCCCGCTCCTTCGGCCTCGCGGCAGCCTCCTACCAGCACGGCCGGCCCGGCTACCCGCAGGCGCTGCTCGGCTCGGCGGTGCCCCGCGAGGCCCGCCGGGTGCTCGATCTGGGCGCCGGGACGGGCCAGTTGACCGGACTGCTGGTCGACGCCGGACTGGACGTGGTCGCGGTGGAACCCGACCAGGGCATGCGCGACCGGCTCGCCGCCGCCGTGCCCAGGGCGGCGGTGCGGGCCGGCTCCGCCGAGCACATCCCGCTGCCCGACGCCAGCGTGGACGCGGTGGTGGTGGCCCAGGCCTGGCACTGGTTCGACCAGGCGGCGGCCGTACCGGAGATCGCCCGGGTGCTCGCCCCCGGCGGGACCCTCGCCCTGGTCTGGAACGTCCGGGACGAGACCGAGCCCTGGGCCGCCGCCCTCGGCGCACTGATGCACCGCTGCGACCGTCAGCAGATCGACACCGCACCCGTCCTGCCCGCCCCGTTCGGTGCGCCCGAGCGGCTGGAGATCCGCTGGGAACACCCCACCACCCCGGCCGGGATCATCGACATGGTGGCCTCCCGCAGCTACGTCATCGCCCTGCCCGAGACCGACCGCGCCCGCCTGCTGGCCGACGTCGAGCACCTGCTCGCCACCCACCCCGGCCTGGCCGGCCGGGAGGAGATCGCCATGCCCTACCTGACCAGGTGCACCCGTGTCCGCCTCGGCTGAGCCCGCCGTCCTGGTCCGCCGCCTCGGCATCGCGGACGCCGAACCGTACCGGGCCTTCCGGCTCACCGCCCTGCGCGAGACGCCGAGCGCCTTCACCTCCGGCTACGCCGAGGAACGCGCCAAGCCGATGGCCGACACGATCCAGCGGTTGGCCGGGGCCGAACACGGCCCGGGCGCCCTGCTCGGCGCCTTCGACCCGGACGGCACCCTGGTCGGGACCGCCGGACTGCGGGTGAAGCAGCGCGGCCAGGAGCGCCACAAGGCCACCCTGTACGGCATGGCGGTGGCCCGCGCGGCCGGCGGCCGGGGGATCGGCCGCACCCTGGTCGACCGGGTGCTCGCCGTCGCCGCCGAGGACGGGCAACTGCAGCAGGTGCTGCTGACCGTCTCCGAGGGCAACGAACCGGCCCTGCGGCTCTACACCGCCTGCGGCTTCGAGGTGTGGGGCCGCGAACCCCGGGCCGTCCTGGTGGACGGGCAGGCCGTCGCCAAGCTGCACCTGGTGCGGCTGCTGCCGGCGCCGACGGTCTGACAATTGTCATGGTGCGGGGGTGTGGCAGCACACTGCCGCCCGCCCCCGCCGGGCGGCCACGATGAGTCCATGACCTCCACCGACCTGCACCACCCCGACAACCGCCGGGCCTTCCGCACCGTACGGCGACTCGTGCTCGCCTACCTCGGCCTCAGCGCGCTCACGCTGGTGGCCGCCTTCGCCCTCCGCGACCACACCGACCTCATCACCCCGGCGGTGTGGGTCCGCGGCACCATCGTCCTGGCCGGCGCCACCGTCGCCCTGCTGCTCACCGTCCGCGCTGCCCGCGGCTCCCGCGGCGCCTTCCGGCGGCTGCGGATCGTCTCCGGCGCCATGCTGGTCGCGATCGCGGCGATCATCGCCGTGCCGGGGGTCTTCCCGGTCTGGATGAAGATCGAACAGGGCCTGTGCGGCCTCGCCCTGCTGGGGGTGGCCGTGCTGATCAACGGACGGCAGCTGCGTACGCTGTTCGCCCAGCCCTGAGGAGGGACACAGGAGTGACCGACCTCGACCGCGAGCACACGCCGGCCTCCGCCCACCGCTGGGCGGGCGGCTGGCGGCGGATCCTGCTGGGCACCGGGATGCTGGTCTTCCCGGCGCTCACCGCCGTGGCCGTGAGCGCCGACGTCGTCGGGTCCGCGGCGGTCGCCGGGTACGCCGTGGTCATCGCGTTCTGCCTCTGCTACGTGCTCCTCGCGCTGGCCCTCGGAACCGGGCGGCGGAGCTTCGTCAAACCGCTGCTGGCGGTGATGACCGCGCTGTTCCTGGCCTCGCTGCCGTTCGCCCACGCCGACGCCTTCTACCTGGCCACCGTGGTCGTCTCCGTGGTCGCGGTGCTGTGCCGGAGGCACACCCTCCCGGCGGTGGCCGCCGGCACGCTCGCCGCCCTGCTGGTGCCCTGGGCGGTGCCCGCCTGGCACACCGGACCCGGCGGATTCCAAGCGCTGGCCCTGCTGTTCACCTCGCTCACCTGCGGAGCCTTCGCGGAGATCGCCGCCACCAACCAGGCCCTGGTCGCCGCCCGGGCGGAGGTCGCGCGCCTCGCCTCCGAGGCCGAGCGCAACCGGATCGCCCGCGACCTGCACGACCTGCTCGGCCACTCGCTCACCGCGATCACCGTCAAGTCCCGCCTCGCCCAACGACTCGCGGCCAAGGGCCCGGACCAGGCGGTGGCGGAGATGACGGCCGTGGAGTCGCTCTCCCGCCAGGCCCTGGCCGACGTGCGCGCCGCCGTCACCGGCTACCGCGAGGTCACCCTGGCCGGCGAACTCGCCCGCGGCCGCGAACTGCTGCGCGCCGCCGGGGTGGTGGCCGACCTGCCCAAGGCGGCCGACGCGGTCGGACCGGAACACCGCGAACTGTTCGGCTGGGTGGTGCGCGAGGGCCTCACCAACGTCGTCCGGCACGCCCGGGCGACGCGCTGCTCGGTGCTGCTGACCGCCACCTCGGTGGAGATCCGCGACGACGGCCCGGGCAGCGCCGGGCTCGGCCCCGTCGGTACCGGCAAGGGGCTGACCGGGCTGCGGGAACGGGTCGCGGCGGCGGGCGGTACGGTCGAGGCCGGCCCGCTCGACCCGCGCGGCTGGCGACTGCTGGTCACCGTCCGGGACCCCGACCCCCGCCCCGAAGGGACGACATGACGATCCGCCTGCTGCTCGCGGAGGACCAGGAGCTGGTCCGCACCGCACTGCGCGCCCTGCTCGACCTGGAGGACGACTTCGAGGTGGTCGCCGCGGTCGGACGCGGCGACCAGGTGGTCGAGGCCGCCCGCGAGCACCGGCCGGACGTCGCCCTGCTGGACATCGAGATGCCCGGACTCGACGGCCTGGCGGCCGCCGCCGTCCTCGCCCACCAGGCGCCCGACTGCCGGGTGGTCATCCTCACCACCTTCGGCCGCGCCGGCTACCTGCGCCGCGCCATGGAGGCCGGAGCGCTCGGCTTCGTGGTCAAGGACGCCCCGGCCGAGGTGCTCGCCGACGCCATCCGCCGGGTCGCGGCCGGGGAGCGGGTGGTCGACCCGGAACTCGCCGCCGCCACCCTCGCCGCGGGCGCCTCCCCGCTCACCGCCCGCGAACGCGACGTCCTCGACGCCTCCCGCTCCGGCGCCGGAGTCGCCGAGATCGCCGCGAAGCTCTACCTCTCCGAGGGCACCGTCCGCAACTACTTCTCCTCCGCCATCGCCAAGACCGGCACCCGCAACCGCACCGAGGCCCTCCGCACCGCCGACGAGCGCGGCTGGCTGTAAGGCGTTTCGACAGCGGCTCGACACCGGCCCGGACCGCGGGCGGGCCCGGGGACGCGCGGGGAAATCGACTGGTCGTGGTGGACGGGGCGAGCCAGACTCCATGGCCATGGACGGCACCATCGCACAGCGGGTCAGTGAGCTCGACGCGGATTCGACCGAAGTGGCCGAGGACGCCCAGTACGCGCTGATCGCCAGGGGTCCCGAGGTGCTGGACGAGGTGATGGCGGCAACGCCCGGTCTGGGGAGGTTCGGGCAGCTCTGCGCCATCGAGGTCTTCACCGCGCTGAACGACCCGCGCCCGGCGGACGTGCTGATCGGCCTGCTGGTCAGCGACTGCGACACCGTGCGCCAGTGGGCCGCCGAAGCCCTGGCGAAGCTGGGGATCCGGCGTGCCGTGCCGGCCCTGCGACGAGCCCACGAAGCCTTCCGGCGACGAGGTGAGGCCCCCGACCACAGCGAGGGAGCGGCGCTTCGCCGGTCACTGACCGCGCTCGGGGCCCGCGAGCCGGTACTCCCGGCCCGGGCCGCCGCGCTGCGGGCCGCGTCGGCGGACCCGGACCCGGTATGGCCGACGGTTCACCTCGCCGAAGCCATCGAGGACCTCGCGGTGCACGGCCAGGCGGTGCTCGATTTCCAGGTGTGGCAGCGGCGCGTCGACGGGACCTTCGGATACCACCCGGGTCCGGGCATCGACTGGGACGTCGACCGGCGGAAGCCCTGGGCCGAGATCGTGGCCCACTGCCGGGACTGGGCCCTGCTGGCCGCCGAAGCCACCGACCGGGCTCCCGACCTGGTGGCGGCGATCGACTGGATCGACGCCTCGGACCTGTGAGGGCCGCCCCGGTGGGGGACTCGAACGGGTTTTGGCCTCCGGTGAGCCGGTTAGACGCACGACGCCGAGGGAACCAGGAGGCCCCGCGCGGGCGCTGGGCCCCGGCCGTCGGCGGAAGGATCCCGGAGGAGGAGGACATGACCGGCCCGCACAGCCAGGAGGACCGCGGCGAGCCGACGGTCCGCCGATTCGCGGCGGGCTCGTTCGCCGGGGTGTTCGCGGTGACGGCGGTGGTGCTCGCGGTGCTGGCCGCCGTCCTCCCCGTCGACGGCGTGACGACGGGCTTCTGCGCCCTGGCGGCCCTGCTGTTCGCGCTGCTCGCGGTCGGCACGACGGTCGAGCGGGTGGTCGTCCGCCGCCGGTCGGACCGCCCGCGGCACGGGGGAGGGCCACCGGTGCGAGACTCGTAGGGGGAAGGAGTGAAGGGCGGAACCATGACTGGGGACATCGGGATCGAAGCACTGGGTGACCACGAGTACCTCGTGAGCTTCCCCGCCGCCGGCGAAACGGTCCTCTCCCGCTTCCAGGCCACCGACGCGACCCTGGAAAAGCTGAGCCCGGCCCGCGCCGACGAGCAGCGGATCGTCGCGGAGACCGCCGTCTACCTGTCCGAACGCCAGCAGACGGCCGACCTCCCGCCGATGATCGACCTCGACGACGTCGCCGCGGCCTACGGCGACGACTACCTCGAGGAACTCGGACGTCGTCTCGCCACCCTGTGACTCAGCGTCGCCGTACGCCCGTTCGGCCGGTGGGCGGTCGCGGTTCGGCGGTCGGCCATGGCTGACGGGACGGGCGACAGCCGGGCCCAGGGGCCGGTGGTGTGGGCGCTGGCCGTACGCCAGGCGGCGCAGGGCCCGCCGGTCGCGGAGCTGATCGTGGAGGTCGGCGCGAACCTGCACGCCGACCTGGTGGAGGCCGCCGTCGACAGCGGCTTCACGGTCGCCGCCGGCGAGCCCCCGGCGACGACCGGCCTGATCGAGGTCGCGGACGGACGGGTGGAACGGCTGGTGCTGATCGGCGGCCGCCAGGGGTGGGAGCCGGGCTCACGGGTCGAGGTGTCGCCCCGCTGGCTGGCGGCGGCCGAGGGGCGGGGCGAGGCGGTGGTGGTCGTCGTGCCGCCGCAGGACCGGCCGGTCGGGCCGGGCGAGGAGGACCTCGGGGCGCGCGTCGAGACCTTCACCCGCTGGGTCGAGGAGCAGCGGCTGGCGGGCCGCGTCCTGCACGGGGCGGTGTCGGTGCGCGGCTGGGCGTGAACGAGGGCCGGGTCCGCTGCCCCACGCTGCCAGGCTCGCCGACCGGCGGGCAAGCGAATTCCGCGGACGAAGCACGGCGGAGGTTCCGGGCCCGGGCCGGTGTCGGGGAGGTCGGCGGGCACCTGTATGTTGATCAGTCACCGAGCCCGTCGCGGTCCGTCCGGGGGTGTTGACGCGCGGGTCCGGCCCGGACCGGCGCCCGTCCCGCGCGGGGCGGGCCGCTTTTGCCGGGGGGTCCGGAACGACCACGGCCCGGCGGCTGAACGGCCGCCCATCGTCCCGACGTTCCCGAAGGATCCCGCATGACCGTTCCCGTCCCGCCCGACAGCCCGCAGCCCGCGGAGGATCCGGCCGACGTCGACCCGTGGGCGCCGCCGGACCCGGGTGCGGGTGCGGCGCCGGGCCGGGGCGAACCCACGGTTCCCGCCCCGGCTCCTGTTCTCGGCGCGGCCCCTGTTCTCGGCGCGGCCCCCGTGCTCGGCGGGGCGCCCGGTCTCGGCGCGGCCCCCGGCGAGCGCCCGGCCGCGCCGTATTGGCCGCCGTACCCGGTACCGGGGCCGCCGCCCCGCAACGGCCTCGGCGTCGCGGCCATGGTGCTCGGGATCGTCGGTACCGCCCTCAGCCTGGCCGTCCTCCTGTTCTGGCTCTCCTGGCTGCCGGCCCTGCTCGCCCTGATCTTCGGGATCATCGGCCTGGGTCACGCGCGCAGGGGCGTGGCGACCAACCGGGGGATGGCGCTCGCGGGCGTCATCCTGGGCATCACGGGACTGGTCGTCTCGGTCGGCGCCGGGGTGTTCGTGGTGGCCCGGGTGAACGCGGTGAACGAGGAGCGCAGGGCCGAGGCGGACGCCGCGCGCCTTCGCGCCGAGAACGCGCAGCGGGCCGCGGAGGAACGGGCGGCGAAGGAGAGGGAGCGGCTCGAGGCCGCGCGGAAGAAGATCGAGGCCGAGCGGGAAGCGGCGGCCGCGGACGAGCGGGCCCGGCGCCTGGCGTTCGGCCAGTCCTACACCTACGCGGACGGGCTGAAGGTCACGATGGCGGCGCCCGAGCCGTACGTCCCGAGCGAGACCGTGTTCGAGGCGCCGAAGGACGCGACGATCGTCCAGGTGAGGATCACCGTCGTCAACACCGGATCCAAGGAGGTCTCGCTGTACGGATCGGGGCTGCCCTTCGTCCACGACGCCAAGGGCGGCCTCGTCACCTCGCTGATCGACGGGAGCGGCCGGATGAAGATCCTCAGCGGCTCGCTGGCCCCGGGTCAGGAGGCCACCGGGCTGTCCGCGTACGCCCTGCCGAACAATGCGGCCGACCCCTTCTCCGTCGAGTTCGACTACGGCAGCGGGCTGCAGCGCAAGAACGTCATCTGGACCGGCGCCCCCAGCTGACCCGGGGTCTCGGGTCCGGGGCCGGGGGGCGCGGCCTGACGACCGGTCGGGCGGTGGTGTGACCCGTCCGGCGCAGCGCGGCGCGCGGGGCGGCCGGGGTGCTGCGATCTTCGGAGGGCACCCGGCCGTGCCCGACCGCCGGGTCCCGTCGTCCCGAGACCGTGGAGGCCCGGATGTGGCAGGCTCCCCCCGCCCCCGTCAGCCGTGAGTGGCTTCCGGTGCTGGACATGCCGGCGCCCGGCCCGCAGAACCGGTGGACGGTGCTGCTGCGCGTCCTGCTGCTGATCCCGCAGTTCGTGGTGGTGTGGGTGCTGTCGGTGGTGGCGTTCTTCGTCACCGTCATCGGCTGGTTCGGCGCGCTGGTGCTCGGCCGGCTGCCCGGCTTCGTCGCGGACTACCTCTCCGCGTACCTCCCGTACGACACCCGGGTCACCGCGTACCTGATGCTCACCGTGGACCGCTACCCGCCGTTCCGGTTCCAGGCGCCCGAGTACCCGGTGCAGGTCGGGCTGCGCCCGGGTGAGCTGAACCGGCTCGCCGTGCTGTTCCGCATCGTCCTGGTCATCCCGGCGTCGATCGTGCAGGGCCTGGTGAACGCGGGCTGGTGGCTGGTGGCGGTCATCATCTGGCTGGTGGTGCTGATCCTCGGCCGGATGCCGCAGGCGCTGTACGAGGCGACCACGGCGATCCTGCGCTACCGGATGCGCTACCTGGCCTACCTGGTGATGCTCACCTCCGCCTACCCCAAGCGCCTGTTCGGCGAGGAGCCGGGCAGCGAGCCCGAGCCGGTCTCGGCCACCCGCCCGCTCGTCCTGAGCGGCGCCGGGCGCGGCCTGCTCGTGCTGTTCCTCATCCTGGGCGTGGTCTCCTGGGCGACGAGCTCCGTCACCGCCTCGGTGAACTCCGGCGACAACAACGACAACGACGACTACGGCAACCCGACCCAGCGCGTCATCGCCCCCCTCGTCCCGGGCCCGGGAGCCGTCCGGTAGTCGTGCGGTTCTCCTCGGCTCGACGTTCCGGGGCGCCGGAGCCGCTGTCGGAGGCGGCTGCGAAGATCACGCCCATGGATCTCGCTGACGCCCTCGCCGGTCTCGACGCCCACCCCTGGGCTTCCCTCTCGCACGCCTACGGCTCCGCAGAGGACCTGCCCGACCTGCTGCGCGCCTTCGCCGAGGGCGGGGAGGAGGCGGAGGAGGCCCGCGAGGAGCTGTACTCGGCCATCCTCCATCAGGGCACGGTGTACTCCGCCAGTGTGGACGCCGTGCCCTTCCTCGCCCGGATCGCGGCAGCCGGCTGCGAGGTGGTGGAAGTGCTCCTGCTGCTCGGCGGGTTGGCCGAGTCCGATGACGAGTGGCAGATCCCGGACGGCGCCGTCCGGGCCGCCGTGGTCGGCCAGCTGCCGCTGCTGCTGCCGCTGTTGGCCGACGAGGACGCGGACGTCCGGAGCCAGGCGGCCTCGGTCGTCGGCCGTACCCGGGGCGCGGACGGCGCCGGGGCCGCCCTGTCCGCGCTGCGCGGCCGCTGGTCGGTCGAGGAGGACCCCGGGGTGCGGGCCGAACTGCTCATCGCCATGGGCCGGTTGGACCCCTCGGGAGCCGTCGGCCAGGCCCGCGCGCTGCTCGGCGACGCTACCCCGAGGCCGCTGCGGCTGGCGGCGCTCATGGTCGCCCTGCGGGCCGGGGAGCCGTGGAGCGACGCCCACCACGCGGCCGCGCTCGGCGTCGTGCCCACCCGTGAGCTCACCGTCGACCGATACAGCATGTACCACCGCGAGCTGCTGCCCGCGATCGTCGAGGACCTGCTGGACCGCGGCACCGAGGCCGACCGCGAGGGCGCCTTCGCCCTGCTGGAGGCCGCCCTGCGCGACCAGCGCCCCGCGGTGCGCACCGAGGCCCTGTGGGCGGCCGACGAGGCCGTCGACCGCTCCCGCAGCGCCCCGCGGCGGCTGGTCCCGGCCATCGCCCGGCACGCCGCCGATGACACGGCCGCGAGGCTGCTCACCAAGCTCGGCCCGCTCGCCGCCGAAGCCGCGCCCGCCCTGGCCGAACTCGCCGAGCAGTCCGACGAAAAGGCGGCCGACCAGGCCCTGGCCGTACTCGTCCGGGTCGCACCCCGGCAGGCGGCCCCGCTGCTCGCCCGCGACCTCGCCCGCCGCCCGCGCGCCCTTGAGGCCGCCGGAGGCTTCCGGGCCCCCGAATTCCCCTTCGACGCGGGGTTGTTGGCCGCCGTCCGGGAGCGGCTGGCCGCCGACGGGCTCGGCGACTCCGAGACCATCAGCCTGATCCATCTGCTGCGCACGTGGGGGCGGCAGGCTGCGGCCGGCCTGCCCGAGTTGTCCGCGGCCCTGCCCCGCCACCAGTACGCCGCCACCGCCATCGCGGCCGTGGCCGCCGACCTGGGCGCGGCGGTGGAACGGGCGCAGGCCGTCGCGTCGCTGCGGGCCGTCGCCGGGCCGGTGCCCGTGGCATGGGCCCACCACCAGCTCACCGGCGAGACCGATCTGCTGCTCGCCGCCGCGGCCGAGGGGCTGGCCTCGCGGCGCGACCTCGCCGAGGCCGTCCGGGCGGCCGCCGACCTGGGCACGGCGGCCGTCGGACTGCTCCCGGCCCTGCGCGCGGCCGTCAGCCAGGACGCCGAGGCGACCACTCCGCAGCTGGACGCCGACATCGCGATAGCCACCGCCCTCTGGCGGATCGAGGGCGACGCCGAGGAGGCCATGCGGATCCTCGGCTCCGTCCTCGACCGGGCCGGCGACCAGATGTGGTTCCGCTGGACCGTTCTCCGTGCCGTCGAGGCCGCCGCCCTCCTCGGCCCGGCGGCCCGGCCGTTGGTCCCTCGACTGGAAGAGCTGCTCGCCAAGCCGGGGAAGGCGCCCGCCGCCGTCCTCGCCCTGCTGCGGATCACCGATCCGGACAGCGCCGAGCTCGGCCAGTTCGCCGAGATCGCCCTCGACTCCATCGACGCGGGCTTCGCCGTCGACGACGCCTGCGAGGCGCTCCGGGAGATCGGCGCCGACGCGCTGAGTGCCCGACAGCGGCTGCGCGTCGCCGAGTTCGTCGACGGTGACCGACGCGCCCTCGGCGCCGGTGGGGTGAACGACGTCGTCCGCGACGACGAGGCGCTGCGGGCGCTGCTGGCGGCCCGCTGATCCCGGGGTGGCCGCCGAGCTGCTCGGCGGCCACCCTTGGGCTCACGCCAGGCGCAGCACCAGCTTGCCGGTGTTCTCGCTGCGGAACAGCATCCCGAGGGTCTCCGGGAAGTCGGCCACGGTGCCCTCGACCAGGTGCTCCTTGACCTTGATCCGGCCCTCGCCGATCCAGCCGGCGATCTCGGCCGCCGCCTGGGCGTAGCGGCGGGCGTAGTCGAAGACCACGAAGCCCTCCATGCGGGCCCGGCGCACCAGCAGCGACAGGTAGTTGGACGGGCCCTGCACGGACCCCTCGTTGTTGTACTGGCTGATCGCGCCGCAGACGACCACCCGGGCGTGCATCGCCAGCCTGGTCAGCGCGGCGTCCAGGATCGGGCCGCCGACGTTGTCGAAGTAGACGTCGATGCCGTCCGGGGCGTGGGTGCGCAGTGCCTTGCGGACGTCCTCGGACCGGTAGTCGATCGCCGCGTCGAAGCCGAGCTCCTCGGTCAGCAGCGCGCACTTCTCCGGCCCGCCGGCGATCCCGACCACCCGGCAGCCCTTCACCTTGGCGATCTGTCCGACCATCGTGCCGACCGCCCCGGCGGCGCCGGAGACCACCACGGTCTCGCCCTCCTTGAGCGCGCCGACCTCCAGCAGACCGAAGTAGGCCGTCATCCCGGGCATCCCGAGCGCGCCGATGTAGGTGGACAGCGGCGCGAGTGCCGGGTCGACCTTGAGCGCTCCCTTGCCGTCCGACACCGCGTAGTCCTGGACCCCGAAGGCCCCCACCACGTGGTCGCCGACCTGGTACTCCGGGTGGTTCGACGCCACCACCTCGACCACCGACGCGGCCCGCATCACCTCGCCCAGCCCCACCGGCGGCAGGTAGGACGGCCGGTCGTCCAGCCACCCGCGCATCGCCGGGTCGAGCGACACGTACCGGGTCCGCCCCAGGAACTCCCCGTCCCCGGGCACCGCCACGGGCTCCTCCCGGTACTCCCAGTCCTCCGGCCGCACCTCGCCGACCGGTCGACGGGCGAGGCGGATCTGGCGGTTGACGTCGGTCATGGCATCTCCTGGGGCGTACTCGGTTCTCCGCATGGACAGGTGCCCGATTCTAAGCAAGCGCTTAGTCATATGACTAGAGAATGTCCGGATTCAGATGGTCATGCGGCGAGGGTGCAGGGGTGGGGTTTCGAGCACCGATAGTCTCTCCGCCGGGTCGCCCCCGTGCGCGGGAACTGGCGCCACTTCTACCTGCCCGACATGGCAGTTCTGCCCGAAGAGCTCTTCGAATCCGAGGGGGCGTTGCTGCCTGACCAGACGCTCCTGGTGGTCGAAGTGACGTCGCCGTCGAATGCCGACACCGACCGAACCGTGAAGCGCCGTCGGTATGCGCAGTACGGTGCGCCGCTGTACTTGTTGGTGGACCGGATGGAGCGGACCTGCACGCTCTTCTCCCAGCCGGGCGATCTCGGCTACACACGGGTCGAGGGGCCGCGCCCCTTCGGCACGACCGTGCGGCTCCCGGCTCCCTTCGAAGTGGACCTCGACACCAGCAGGTTCTGACACGGCCCGAGCGGCGCGCCCCCGTACAGGGCGTGCGAGGAGCTGGACGGC
>NZ_JBSFGK010000087.1:0-34387 GCF_053596495.1 Kitasatospora sp. NPDC001683 | reverse complement strand
CTGTGGACGTGGGTCTGTCGTTGGCGGGGCGCTCGCGGTTCCGGCACCGGGCGGTGCTGGTGGACGGCGCCGAGGTGGCGCGCGGGGTGGCGGGGGAGCGGTCGACGGCGTTCCTGTTCTCGGGGCAGGGGTCGCAGCGGCTGGGGATGGGGCGGGAGTTGTACGCCCGGTTCCCGGTGTTCGCGGCGGCGTTCGACGCGGTGTGCGGGGAGTTCGACCGGGGCTTGCGGGATGTGGTGTGGGGTTCGGACGCCGAGCTGCTGAACCGGACCGCGAATGCGCAGGCGGGGCTGTTCGCGGTCGAGGTGGCCCTGTTCCGGTTGCTGGAATCGCTGGGCGTGGAGCCGGAGTTCGTGGCCGGTCACTCGATCGGTGAGATCGCGGCGGCGCACGTGGCGGGGGTGTTCTCGCTGGAGGACGCCTGCAAGCTGGTCGGCGCTCGTGGCCGGCTGATGGAGGCGCTGCCGCCGGGCGGTGTGATGCTGGCGGTGCAGGCGACGGAGGGTGAAGTCCTCCAGCTGCTGGGCGAGTTCGTGTCGATCGCCGCCGTGAACGGGCCGACCTCGGTGGTCGTCTCGGGCAGCGAGGAGGCGGTCTCGCGGATCGAGGCGCATTTCGCGGACCGCAGGACCATGCGACTGCGGGTCTCGCACGCGTTCCACTCGCCGTTGATGGATCCGATGCTGGCGGACTTCCGAGCCGTCCTCGACGGTCTGTCCTACCGCGCGCCTTCGATCCCGCTGGTCTCCAACCTCACCGGCGCCCTGGGCGGCGACTTCGCGTCTCCGGACTACTGGGTGCGCCACGTCCGCGAGGCCGTCCGGTTCGCCGACGGCCTGCGCGCCCTGCGCGAGGCCGGTGCCACCGCCTTCGTCGAGCTCGGCCCGGAGGGCGTCCTCGCCGCCCTCGTCCAGCAGGACGGCCAGGGCTCCGACGCCCCCGCGCTCCCGCTGCTGCGCCGCGACCGGCCCGAGGAACACGCCCTCGTCACCGCCCTCGCCCGCCTGCACGTCACCGGCGTCCCCGTCGACTGGTCCCGGCTCTTCGACGGCACCGGCGCGAACCGGGTCGACCTGCCCACCTACCCCTTCCAGCACGAGCGCTACTGGCCGCGCCCCTCCCGCCGCGTGGGCGACGTGACCGGTGCCGGCCTGTCGCCGGCCGAGCACCCGCTGCTGGGCGCGACCGTCGCGCTCGCGAACGCCGAGGGCACCCTGCTGACCGGTCGCCTGTCGCTCAAGGCACAGCCGTGGCTGGGCGACCACCGGGTGGGCGGCGTGGCCGTCTTCCCGCCGACCGGGTTCCTGGAACTGGCCGTCCGCGCCGGTGACCAGGTGGCCTGCGACCGCGTCGAGCGGCTGACGCTCGCCGAACCGCTCGTTCTGCCCGAGGACGGCGCGGTCGTGGTCCAGATCCAGGTGGACGCCCCGGCGGCCTCCGGGTCCCGGCAGGTGCGGATCTTCTCGCGCCCGGACGCGGACATCGACGCCGCGTGGACCGAGCACGCCTCGGGTGAACTGGTCCGCGGCCAGTGCGCGGCCGGGTTCGACGCCTCCGTCTGGCCGCCGAAGGGGGCGGTCGTCGCCGAGCTGACGGGGATCCGGGAGGAGGCGGATCTCGGTCCGGCCTTCGACGGGCTGCGCTCGGTCTGGCGGCGCGGTGGGGAGACCTTCGTCGAGGCGGTCCTGCCGGGCGACGCGGCCGACGAAGCCGCGGGATTCGGCGTGCACCCGGCACTGCTGGCGGCCGTGGTGCGGGCGGACGGCCGGGGACTGGTGCCCACGGCCTGGTCCGGGGTGTCGCTGCACGCCTCGGGCGCCTCCGTGGTGCGGGCGCGGCTCGTGCGCACGGGCGGACAGACCCTCGCGCTCGCCGTCGTGGACGCCGCCGGGGACCCGGTGCTGTCGGCCGAGGCCCTGACGCTGGCCGAGCCGGCCGCCGTGGCGCGGGGGGCGGCCACCGCGGGTTCGCTGCTGCGGCTGGAGTGGGTGCCCGCGCCGTCGCGTGCGGGTGAGCACGTGCCGACGGTGACGCTGGGCGCGGAGGTCGCGGAGCTGTCCGAGCTCGGCGACGACGTGCCGGGCGCCGTGGTGGTCCCGGTGTCGGGCGGTTCGACGCCCGAGGACGTCCACGACGTGACGGCGTGGGCGCTGGGCCTGGTGCAGGAATGGCTGGCCGAGCCGCGCTTCGCAGATGCGCGCCTGGTGTTCGTCACCCGGGGCGCGGTGGCCGGTGGCGAGGTCGCGGACCTGGCCGGCGGCGCGCTCTGGGGCCTGGTGCGGGCGGCCGAGTCCGAGAACCCGGGCCGGTTCGTGCTCGTGGACACGGACGGCGAGCTCCCGCTGGACGCCGTGCTGGCGGCGGGTGAGCCGCAGGTCGTGGTGCGCGCCGGCGTCGTCCGGGTGGGCCGGCTGGCCCGGGTGGCCCCGGGCGAGTCCTCGGTGGGTTGGGGCGGGGGCACCGTGGTGATCACGGGTGGCACCGGTGGCCTGGGCCGTCTCGTCGCCCGGCATCTCGTCACCCGGCACGGTGTGCGCGAGCTGCTGTTGCTGAGCCGCCGCGGAGGCGCGGCCGAGCTGGTGGGCGAGCTGGCGGAGCTGGGGGCACGCGCCGAGGCGGTGGCCTGTGACACGGCCGATCGGCAGGCGCTCGCCCAGGCGCTGGAGGGCCGGACGGTCACCGGGGTCGTGCACGCGGCCGGTGTGCTGGACGACGGCATCGTCACCGCACTCACCCCGGAGCGCATGTCTGCCGTCCTCCGGCCCAAGGTGGACGCGGCGTGGAACCTGCACGAGCTGACCAAGGACCAGGACCTCAGGGCCTTCGTCCTCTTCTCCTCCATCTCCGGTGTGATGGGCAGCGCCGGCCAGGGCAACTACGCCGCGGCCAACGTCTACCTGGACTCCCTCGCACACTGGCGCCGCCACCAGGGCCTGGCTGCCCAGTCCCTGGGCTGGGGCGCCTGGCTGCCGACCGCCGGTATGACCGGCACGCTCTCCGAGGCCGACCTGCACCGCATCCACGCCTCCGGTGTCCCGCCCCTCAGCGAGGAGGACGGTCTGGCGCTGCTCGACGCCGCCATGGCCGTCGACGAGCCCTACCTGGTCGCGACCGGCCGCATGGCCGCCGGCGCCCGCCCCCGCGGCGAGGTGCCGACGATGTTCCGCGCCCTACTGCCCGGCGGGCGCCGCACGGCGTCCACCACCGGCACCGGTGCCGCCACCCTGACGGCCCTCGCCGCCCGCCTCTACGAGCTGCGCGAGGCCGATCGCCCGCGCCACGTCGTCGACCTCGTCCGCGCCGAGGCCGCGACCGTCCTCGGCCACGCCTCGCCCCAGGCCGTCCCCGCCGACCGCGACTTCCACGACCTCGGCATCGACTCCCTCACCGCGCTCGAACTGCGCAACCGCCTGACCGCCGTCACCGGCCTGCGCCTCCCGGCGACCCTGGTCTTCGACCACCCGACCCCCGCCGCCATCGCCGACCTCGTCCTCGCCGAGGTGCTCGGGCAGCACGCCGAGCCGGTGGCCCCGGCCGCGGCGGCCGCCGCCACCGCCGACGACCCGATCGCGATCGTCGGCATGGCCTGCCGCCTGCCCGGCGGAATCGGCACCCCGGAGGAGCTGTGGGCGCTGGTAGCCGAAGGCCGCGAGGGCATCTCCGACTTCCCGACCGACCGCGGCTGGGACCTCGACACCCTGCTCGGCGGCGGCCCCGGCGACCGCGGGCGCAGCGCCACCGCCAAGGGCGGCTTCCTGCACGGGGTGGCCGACTTCGACGCGGCGTTCTTCGGCATCTCGCCGCGCGAGGCCCTCGCGATGGACCCGCAGCAGCGGCTCCTGCTGGAGACCTCCTGGGAGGCCGTCGAGCGTGCGGGCATCGACCCGACGGCGCTGCGCGGCAGCCGGACCGGGGTCTTCGTCGGCACCGGTGGCCAGGACTACCTGACGCTCGTCATGAACGCGCAGGAGGACATCGAGGGCCACGCGAGCACCGGCCTCGCCGCGAGCGTGGTCTCCGGCCGGATCTCCTACACCTTCGGCCTGGAGGGCCCGGCAGTCACCGTCGACACCGCGTGCTCCTCCTCGCTCGTGGCGATGCACCTGGCCTCGCAGTCGCTGCGCATCGGCGAGTGCACGCTGGCCCTGGCCGGCGGCGTCACCGTGATGTCGTCCTCGCTCGGCTTCCCCGGCTTCACCCGGCAGGGCGGTCTGGCCCCGGACGGGCGCTGCAAGGCATTCGCGGACGGCGCCGACGGCACCGGCTGGTCGGAGGGCGCGGGCGTGCTGCTGCTGGAGCGGCTGAGCGACGCCCGCCGCAACGGACACCCGGTGCTCGCGGTCGTGCGCGGCTCCGCCGTCAACCAGGACGGCGCCTCCAACGGACTGACGGCGCCCAACGGGCCCTCCCAGCAGCGCGTCATCCGCCAGGCCCTGGTCAACGCGCGCCTCGAGGCGGCGGAGGTCGACTTCGTCGAGGGCCACGGCACGGGCACCACGCTCGGCGACCCGATCGAGGCCCAGGCTCTCCTCGCCACCTACGGGCAGGAGCGCGAACGGCCGCTGCTGCTCGGCTCGCTGAAGTCCAACATCGGCCACACCCAGGCCGCCGCCGGCGCGGCCGGCGTGATCAAGACCGTGCTCGCGATGCAGCACGGCGTGCTGCCCCGCACGCTGCACGTGGACGCGCCGTCCTCGCACGTCGACTGGTCGGCCGGTGACATCCGGCTGCTCACGCGGGCGGAGGAGTGGCCGGACACCGGGCGTCCGCGCCGCGCGGGCGTGTCGGCCTTCGGCATCAGCGGCACCAACGCGCACGTGATCGTCGAGCAGGCCCCGTCGGCCGAGGCCACCGCGCCGGAGCCGTCGGTGGCGCCGGGCGTCGTGCCGTGGGTGCTCGCGGGCAAGTCCGAGGCGGCGCTGGACGCGCAGCTCGCGCGGCTGGACGGCCTGGACGCCCCGCCCGTGGACGTCGGCCTCTCGCTGGCCGCCGGGCGGTCGCGCTTCGCGCACCGGGCGGTGCTGCTGGACGGCGCCGAGGTGGCTCGCGGCGTCGCCGACGGCGAGCGCAGGACGGCGCTGCTGTTCTCCGGGCAGGGCGCCCAACGCCTCGACATGGGGCAGGAGTTGCACGGGCGCTTCGCCGTGTTCGCCGAGGCCTTCGACACGGTCTGCGGGCAGTTCGACCCACCCGTCCGGGAGGTCGTGTGGGGTGACGACGAGGAGCTGGTCAACCGGACGGAGTACGCCCAGGCCGGGCTGTTCGCCGTCGAGGTCGCGTTGTACCGCCTCGTCGAATCGCTGGGCGTGCGGGCGGAGTTCGTCGCGGGCCACTCGATCGGCGAGATCGCGGCGGCGCACGTGGCCGGGGTGTTCTCGCTGGAGGACGCGTGCAAGCTGGTCGGCGCCCGTGGCCGGCTGATGCAGGCGCTGCCGTCCGGTGGTGCGATGCTCGCCGTGCAGGCGACGGAGGACGAAGTCCTGCCGCTGCTGGGCGAGTCCGTGTCGATCGCCGCCGTCAACGGCCCGACGTCCGTCGTGGTGTCGGGCACCGAGGAGGCCGTCTCGCGGATCGAGGCGCACTTCGCCGACCGCCGGACCACTCGGCTGAAGGTCTCGCACGCCTTCCACTCGCCGCTGATGGACCCGATGCTGGAGGACTTCCGCGAGGTCCTCAACGGGCTGACGTACAGCGCGCCTTCGGTCCCGCTGGTCTCCAACCTGACGGGCTCCCTGGGCGGGGACGTCACCACCCCCGACTACTGGGTGCGCCACGTCCGCGAGGCCGTCCGCTTCGCCGACGGGATCCGCGCACTGCACGCGGCCGGTGCCACCGACTTCCTGGAGCTCGGCCCCGACGCGGCCCTGTCCCCGGCCGTCCGCCAGACCCTCGCGGACGCGACGGACGTCGTCGTCGAGTCGGCCGGCCGCCGCGGCCGCCCCGAGGAGAGCGCGCTGCTGACCGCGCTCGCCCGCCTCCACGTCGTCGGCACGCCCGTCGACTGGGCGCGCCTGTTCGACGGCACCGGCGCCCGCCGCGCCGACCTGCCGACCTACGCCTTCCAGCGCGAGCGCTACTGGCCGCAGACGCACGCCCCGGCGGGCGGACGCCCCGGCGCCGCCGGGCCGGACGACCCGCTGGACGCCCGCTTCTGGGCCGCCGTCGAGGGCGAGGACCTGGACGCGCTCGCCGCCGACCTCGCCGTGGACGGCGACGCGCTCGGCGCGGTCCTCCCGGCGCTTTCCGCCTGGCGGCGCCACCACCGCGACCAGTCGCTGCTGGACGCGCTGCGCTTCCACGAGTCCTGGCGCGCGCTCCCGGGCGGCTCGACGGCCCGGCCCTCCGGCCCGTGGCTGGTCGTGGCGCCTGCGGCTGACAGCGCCGAGGACGGCGACGATGCGTGGACGGAGGCGGCCTGCGAGGCCGTCGGACCGGACGCGCTGTGCCTGTCCGTGCCCGTGGCTGAACGTGCCGAACTCGCCGCGCTGCTGCGCGGGCTGCCCTCGGCAGGGCGACGGTTCACCGGCGTCCTGTCCCTCCTTGCGCTCGGCCGGGGCACTGACCCGGCCGCCGTGACCCTCGGCCTCCTCCAGGCGCTGCGCGACGCGGACGTCACCGCGCCGCTGTGGTGCCTGACGCGCGGCGCGGTCGCCGTGGCCCCCACCGAGGCGCCGGCCGCGCCCGAGCAGGCCGCCGCGTGGGGCCTCGGCCGGGTCGCCGCGCTGGAGCACCCCCAGCAGTGGGGCGGCCTCGTCGACCTGCCCGAGACGCCCGACGGGTCCGCGGTGCGCCGCCTGGCCGCCGTCCTGGCCGGCGCGGACGGCGAGGACCAGATCGCGATCCGCACCGCCGCCGTCCACGCCCGCCGTCTGGTCCCGGCCCCGGCCGGGGCACCGGACGCGGGCTGGGCGCCGGGGGCGACCCCGGGCACCGTGCTGATCACCGGCGGCACCGGCGGCCGGGGTGCGGCCGTGGCCCGTCAGCTCGCCGCCGCGGGCGCGAGCCACCTGCTGCTGGCGAGCCGCCGGGGCCCCGACGCCCCCGGCGCCGCCGACCTCGCCGAGGAGCTGCGCGGTCTGGGCGCCGTCGTGACGATCGCCTCCTGCGACGTCGCCGACCGGGCCGCCCTCGCCGCCCTGGTGGCCGCGGTCCCCGCCGACGCCCCGCTCACCGCCGTCGTCCACGCGGCGGGCACGGTCGACGACGGCGTCCTCGACGACCTGACGCCCGAGCGCCTCGCCGCCGTCCACCGGGTCCGCGCCCGAGCCGCCCACCACCTGGACGAGCTGACCCGCGGCCTCGACCTGACGGCCTTCGTGCTCTGCTCCTCCGTCGCGGGCGTCGTCGGGACCCCCGGCCGCGCCACCCTCGCCGCCCCGGCCGCCGTCCTGGACGCGCTCGCCCGGCGCCGCCGCGCCGAGGGCCTGCCCGCCACCTCCATCGCCTGGGGCGCCTGGATCGGTGCCGAATACTCGGCTCCGGCCGAGGACGACGGACGCACCCGGCGCGCCGCCGTCCCCGCCCTGCACCCCGAGCTCGCCCTGGCCGCGCTGCGCCAGGCAGTCACCCGTCCGGCGCCCGCGCTGGTGCTGCTCGACCTGACGCAGCCGCAGGTCCTGGAGAGCCTGGTCGGCCTGCGCGGCAACCCGCTGCTGCGCGACCTCCCGGCCGCCCGGCCCGCCCTGGAGGCCGCCGCCGCGGCCCGCCGGGACTACGCGACCACCGCCTCCGAGCTCACCGGCCACCTGCGCGCCCTCACCCCGGCCGAGCGCACCGCGCTGCTCACCGACCTGGTCCGCACCCACGTCGCCGCCGTGCTCGGCTACGCCGACCGCTCGGCCGTTGCCCCGGACCGCAAGTTCCGCGACCTCGGCTTCGACTCGCTGACCGCCGTCGAGCTGCCCGCCCGCCTCAGCGCGGCCACCGGCCGCAAGCTCCCCGCCACCTCCGTCTACGACTACCCGACTGCCCAGGCCCTCGCCGAGCACCTCCTGGCCGAACTCCTCGACACCCCCGCCGGCCCGCTGCCGCCCGCCGTCCGGGTCGCGGCCGACGACACCGACCCGATCGCGATCGTCGGCATGGCCTGCCGCCTGCCCGGCGGCGTCACCTCGCCCGACGAGCTGTGGCGCCTGGTCTCCGAGGGCGGCGACGGCATCGCCGGCTTCCCCGGGGACCGCGGCTGGGACCTGCGGACCCTCCTCGCCGGCGACCGCGACGGCCGCGGCCGCAGCGCCACGCTGGAAGGCGGCTTCATCGACGCCGTCGCCGACTTCGACGCCTCCTTCTTCGGCATCTCGCCGCGCGAGGCCCTCGCGATGGACCCCCAGCAGCGCCTCCTCCTGGAAACCTCCTGGGAGGCGCTGGAGCGCGCCGGCGTCGACCCGCAGAAGCTCGGCGGCAGCCGCACCGGCGTCTTCGTCGGCACCAACGGCCTCGACTACGCGACGCTCATGATGAACTCGCGCGAGGACATCGGCGGCCACGCCGGCACCGGCCTCGCGTCGAGCGTCCTGTCCGGCCGCATCTCCTACACCCTCGGCCTGGAGGGCCCGGCCGTCACCGTCGACACCGCGTGCTCCTCGTCCCTGGTCGCCCTGCACTGGGCCGCCCAGGCGCTGCGGGGCGGCGAGTGCGGACTCGCCCTCGCGGGCGGCGTGACGGTGATGACCACCCCGGTGAGCTACGCCGGCTTCACCGTCCAGAACGGCCTCGCCGCCGACGGCCGCTGCAAGGCCTACTCGGACGCCGCCGACGGCACCAACTGGTCCGAGGGCGTCGGAATGGTCGTCCTGGAGCGGCTGTCAGACGCGCGGCGCAACGGCCACGAGGTGCTCGCGATCGTGCGCGGCAGCGCCGTCAACCAGGACGGCGCCTCGAACGGCCTCACCGCGCCCAACGGCCCGTCCCAGCAGCGCGTCATCCGCCAGGCCCTAGCGAGCGCCGGACTGGCGCCCGCCGACGTCGACGCCGTCGAGGGCCACGGCACCGGCACCGCCCTCGGTGACCCGATCGAGGCCCAGGCGCTCCTCGCCACGTACGGCCGCCACCGCGAACGGCCGCTGCTGCTCGGCTCGCTGAAGTCCAACATCGGCCACACCCAGGCCGCCGCCGGGGTCGCCGGCGTGATCAAGACCGTGCTCGCCATGCGGCACGGTGTGCTGCCGAAGTCCCTGCACATCGACCGGCCGTCCACCGTCGTGGACTGGACGGCGGGCTCGATCGACCTGCTCACCGAGGCCCGGCCGTGGCCCGAGGTCGACCGGCCCTGGCGCGCCGGGGTGTCCTCGTTCGGGATCAGCGGCACCAACGCGCACCTGATCCTGGAACAGGCGCCCGCCGTGACCGAGCGCACCGACGACCAGCGGGTGCTGCCCGCCGTCGTTCCGTGGGTGCTGTCCGGCCGCTCCGAGACCGCGCTGGAGACCCATCTCGCCCGCACCTCCGCCCTCGAACTCTCCCCCCTGGACATCGGGTACTCGCTCGCCGCCGGACGCTCCGCCTTCGAGCACCGGGCCGTGCTGCTCGCCTGCAGCGAGGGACTGACCGAGGTCGCCCGCGGCGTCGCGGCCGACCGCTCGACGGCCTTCCTGTTCACCGGCCAGGGCTCCCAGCGCCTCGGCATGGGCCGGGAGCTGTACGCGCGCTTCCCGGTGTTCGCGGACGCCTTCGACGCGGTGTGCGCGGTGCTCGACGAACACCTGGACCAGCCGCTGCGCGCGGTCGTGTGGGGCGAGGACGCGGACCTGCTGAACCGCACCGCGTACGCCCAGGCCGCGCTGTTCGCGGTCGAGGTGGCGCTCTACCGGCTCGTCGAATCCCTGGGCCTGCGGCCGGACTTCGTCGCCGGCCACTCGATCGGTGAGATCGCGGCGGCGCACGTCGCCGGGGTGTTCCCGCTCGGCGACGCCTGCGCCCTGGTGGCGGCGCGCGGCCGGCTGATGCAGGCGCTGCCGGCGGGTGGCGCGATGCTGGCCGTGCAGGCGACGGAGGAGGAAGTCCTGCCGCTGCTGGGCGAGTCCGTGTCGATCGCCGCCGTCAACGGCCCGACGTCCGTCGTGGTGTCGGGCACCGAGGAGGCCGTCTCGCGGATCGAGGCGCACTTCGCCGACCGGCGGACGACGCGGCTGAAGGTCTCGCACGCGTTCCACTCGCCGCTGATGGACCCGATGCTGGAGGACTTCCGCGCCGTCCTCGACGGTCTGTCCTACCGCGCCCCGTCGATCCCGCTGGTCTCCAACCTGACCGGCTCCCTGGGCGGGGACGTCACCACCCCCGACTACTGGGTGCGCCACGTCCGCGAGGCCGTCCGCTTCGCCGACGGCGTCCGCGCCCTGCGCGACGCCGGTGCGAGCGCCTTCCTCGAACTCGGCCCCGACGGCGTCCTCACCGCCCTCGCCGAACAGAGCCTCGGCGACGACGCGGCCGACTGCGTGCGCGCCGCCGCCCTGCGCAAGGACCGCGCCGACGAGCGCACCCTGCTCACCGCCCTCGCCGCGCTCCACGCCGCCGGCGTCCCGGTCGACTGGACGGCCCTGTTCGACGGCACCGGCGCCCGCCGGGTCGACCTGCCCACCTACGCCTTCGACCACCGCCGCTACTGGCCTCGCCCGGCCGCCCTCTCCGGCGACGTCGCCTCCGTCGGCCTCGTCCCCGCCGACCACCCGCTGCTCGGCGCCGCCGTCCCGCTCGCCGACGACACCGACGGCGCGCTGTTCACCAGCCGGCTCGCCCTGCGCGTCCACCCGTGGCTGCTCGACCACCGGATCGGCGGCCGGCTCGCCTTCCCCGCCGCCGCCTTCGTCGAACTGGCCGTCCGGGCCGGCGACCAGGTCGGCTGCGGCAGGATCGCGGAGCTCACGCTCGGCGACCCGCTGCCGCTCGCCGAGGACGACGAACCCGTCGTGCAGGTGCGCGTCGGCGCCCCCGACGACACCGGCGCCCGCCCGGTGGCCTGCTACGCCCGCCCCGGCGACGCCGCGCCCGACGAGCCGTGGACGCGCTGCGCCACCGGCACCCTCGTGCCCCAGGAGAACGACCTGCCGGACTACGCCCAGGCCGCCTGGCCGCCGGCGGGCGCGCTCGACGTCGACCTGGACGGCTTCTACCGCGAGCCCGGGCGCGGCCCGGCGTTCCGCGGACTGCGCGCCGCGTGGCTGCGCGGCGAGGAGGTGTTCGCCGAGGTCGAACTGGAGGGCGAACCCGCCGACGACGCCCGCTACTTCGGCCTCCACCCGGCCCTGCTCGACGCCGCCCTGCACGCCGCCGTGCTGATCGGCGTCGGCACCGAGGAGCAACTGCCCCAGCCCCAGGCCTGGCAGGGCGTGGCCCTGCACGCCGGGGGAGCGGCCGCCCTGCGGGTGCGGGTGGCCCGCCTCGGCGAGGACACGGTGTCCGTCACCGCCACCGACCCGGCGGGCGGCGCGGTGCTGACGGTCGGCTCGGTCGTCCTGCGCGCCCCGCAGGCCGCCAGCGCCGCCCGCACCGGCCGCGACCCGCTGTTCCGGATCGAGTGGGTCCCCGCCCCGGCCACGCCGCCCGCCGCCACGGCGCCGAGCTGCACCGCCCTCGGCCGGGACGCCTACGGCACGGGCTCCTCGGCCGCGACCCTCGCGGACCTCGGCCGCCAGGTGCCCGACCTCGTCCTGGTCGCCCTGGACGGCCCGGCCGGCGACGTCCCCGAGGCCGTCCACGCGCACACCACGCGCGTGCTCGCGCTCGTCCAGGAGTGGCTGGCCGACGACCGCGCCGCCGCCTCCCGGCTGGTGTTCGTGACCCGGGGCGCCGTCCGGGCCGCCGACGGCGAGACCGTCCGCGACCTGCCCGGCGGCGCCGCCTGGGGGCTGGCCCGCACGGCGAACTCCGAGCACCCCGGCCGCTTCGCCCTCCTCGACGTCGAGCGGACGGAGGACGTGGCCGCCGTGCTGCCGCTGCTGCCCGGCCTGCTGGCCGACGGCGAGGCCCAGTTCGCCGTCCGCGGCGGCGCCCTGCGGGTCGGCCGGCTGGCCCGGCTCACGGACGCGGCGGGGCTGCTGCCCCCGGCCGGCGCGCCGTGGGTCCTGGACGGCCTGCCGGCCGGCGACCTGGCATTCGTGCCCAGCCCGGGGGCGGCCGAGCCGCCCGCGGCCGGGCAGGTGGCCGTGGCGGTGAAGGCCGCCGCGGTGCACGCACACGGCACCGGCGCGGCCGGCGTGGTGACGGCGGTCGGTGACGGTGTGCCGGGGCTGCGCCCGGGCGACGAGGTGTTCGGCATGCTGCCCGCCGGGCCGAAGGCGGTCGTCGATCGGCGCCTGCTGGCCCCGCTGCCCGAGAGCTGGTCCTTCGGGGCCGCCGCCGCACTGGCCGCCGACTACGTCCCCGCCCGCCGGGCCCTCGACGGCTCGACCGGCCGGACCGTCCACGTCCACGCCACCGCGACCGGACCGGCCACCGCCGCCGTCGAGCTGGCCCTGCGGCTGGGCGCCGACGTGTCCGCCACGGCCCCCGACGACCTGCGCGAGGCCCTGCTCGGCCTCGGCCTGCCGCCCGAGCGGCTCACCGGCCGCGCGGCGGCGGACACCGTCCTCGTCCTCGACGACGACGCCTTCGCCCAGCTGCCCGCGCCGGACGCCGACGAGACCGCCGCGGTCCTCGCCGAGCTCGCCGCCCTGGCCGGACGCGGCGAGCTGACCGCGCCGCCGGTCGTCGCGCACGACGTCCGCGCCGCCCGCACCGCGCTCGCCACCCAGGTGGCCGCCACCCGGACCGTCCTCACGATGCCCGCGGAGCGCGACCTCGACGGCACCGTGCTGATCACCGGCGGCACCGGTGCCCTCGGCCGCCGCCTCGCCCGCCGCCTCGCCGTCACCGGCGCCCGTCACCTGCTGCTCACCAGCCGGCGCGGACCGGACGCGCCCGGTGCGGCCGAACTCCTCGCCGACCTGGCGGCGCTCGGCGCCGAGGCCCGCGTCGTCGCCTGCGACACCGCCGACCGCGCCGCCACCGAGGCCCTGCTCGCCGGCATCCCGGCCGAACACCCGCTCACCGCCGTGATCCACACGGCCGGTGTGCTGGACGACGGCATCATCACCGCGCTCACCCCCGAGCGGCTGTCTGCCGTCCTGCGGCCCAAGGTCGACGCCGTCTGGCAGCTCCACGAGCTCACCCGGCACCTCGACCTCGCTGTGTTCGCCGTCTTCTCCTCCATCGCGGGCGCCATGGGAAGCCCCGGCCAGGGCAACTACGCCGCAGCCAACGCCTTCCTGGACACCCTGATCGACCACCGCAGGTCGCTCGGCCTCGTCGGCACCTCGCTCGCCTGGGGCCCGTGGGCCCAGGAGGCGGGCATGACCAGCGAGCTCAGCGAGACCGACATGCGGCGCATGCAGTCCGGCGGCATCCCGCCGCTCTCGGTCGAGCAGGGCCTCGCCCTGTTCGAGGCCGCCCTCGGCTCCGCCGAACCGCTCGTCATCCCGATGGGCCTGGCCGCCGGGGGCATGCGCCCCCAGGGCGACGTGCCGCCGCTGTTCCGCGGACTCGTCCGCGCGGCCCGGCGCACCGCCTCCGGCGGCGGCGCGAGCGGCGCCGCCGCCGACTTCACCCGCCAGCTGCTCGACCTGGGTGAGCGCGACCGCATGCACTACCTGGTCGACACCGTCCGCGCCGAAGCCGCCGCCGTCCTCGGCCACGCCTCCCCGGAGGCCGTCGACGCCGAACGCGACTTCTACGAGCTCGGGTTCGACTCGCTCACCGCCGTCGAGCTGCGCAACCGGATCGCCGCCGTCACCGGCCTGCGGATGCCCGCCACCGTCGTCTTCGACAGCCGCTCGCCCATCGAGCTCGCCACCTGGATCCGCCGCGAACTCGCTGACCAAGCCACCGAGGACGGCACCGGCGGGGCCGTGCTCGGCTCCGGCGCCGAGCCCGAACTCGACTCCCTGGAGCGCCTGTTCACCGACGCCCTGGTCAACGGCAAGGTGCCCGAGGCCCAGCGCATGCTCGCCACCGTCGCGGCCCTGCGCCCTACCTTCGAGGCGACCGCCGAACTGGAGGACCTGCCCTGGGCGACCCGCCTCGCCGAGGGCCCCCGCCCGACCCGGCTGATCTGCGTCAGCGCGCCGACGGCCAACGCGGGCGTGCACCAGTACTCCCGCCTCGCCGCCCACTTCCGCGGCGAGCGCGAGGTGTCGGCGCTCCCGCTGGTCGGCTTCGCCACCGGCGAGCGGCTGCCCGCCACCCCCGAGGTCGCCACCCGGGTGATCGCCGAGAGCGCCCTGCGCGCCAGCGACGGCCACCCGTTCGTCCTCGCCGGCCACTCCTCCGGCGGCTCCTTCGCCTACGCGGCGGCCGGCCTGCTGGAACACACCTGGGGCATCCGCCCGGCCGGCGTCGTCCTCTTCGACACGCTGAGCTTCCAGCACAACGCCGACGAGGGCACCGACTACACCGGGATGATGCGGCTCAACTTCACCGGCGCCGACTCGCCGGTGCGGCTGACCAACTCGCGCCTGTCCGCGATGGGCCGTTGGATGGTCCTGCTCAACCGCCTGGAGGTCCACCACACCACGGCCCCCGTCCTGCTGGTCGGTTGCGACCGCGCCCTGACCGGCGTGGACCTGACCCCCATCGAGCAGCGAGCCCAGGCCGAGCCGCTCGTACCCGGCGCCAGGGTGGTCGGCGTCGATGCCGACCACCTGTCGATGATCCGCGAGGACTCGGCCCTCACCGCCGCGATCGTCGAGGAGTGGCTGCGCGGCCAGGAGTGACACCTTTGAACGGGCGTGCCCGGCACCTACGGCTGCCGGGCACGCCCGTTGTCCTCGCGGGGGTCACTCGCGGCGAGCCGCAGGTGGATCGCGAGGACGCCGAGCGCTTCCTTCTCCGGCGGGTAGATCTCCCGACAAGCGGCGAGCAGTTCGGCCCGGTTCATGCCCTCGCTGCCGATCGCGTCGTTGTCCTCGGCGTCGAGCATCGCCTCGAAGGTCTCGTACTCGACGACCTTGACGACCACGGTTCGGCAGCCGCACCCTCCACGGCTTCCCCGGGGCACGCTTCAGGAGGAGCTCGGGCTCAAGCCCGACCGGATCGGCGACCTGGAGCTGGTCGCGATGGCGGACGCCCGGGTCACCCGGCCCGGGCCGACCGCGCCGCCCCGCAAGATCCACCTCATCTACCGCACCCACGTCACCCCGGAGGTCCGCGCCACCCTGGCGACCCAGGAGTTCGACGAGCTGCCCGACGGCAGCCACGAGGTCGGCAACACCGAGTGGATCGACTACCGCAAGGTCGGTGACCTGCCGCTGTTCCCGCCGATCGGCAAGGTCCTCGCCCAACTGCCCTCGCCGCACGCGCCGGTGCCGGCATTCGCGCTGGAGCCGGTCACCGACCAGAACCACACCTGGATCTGACCGCTCCAACGTGTGGGTCCGGGGCACTGGGGCGTCCCGGGCCCACACGCGCGTCGCGACGCCGGGGAGCCGGACGCTCGTTGAGGGGCCATTCGTTTAGGGAAAACCGGGGCCGTCCGTGGCGAGACTGGGCGGGCGACGGGTCGGACCTGACGTCAGGAGCTCGCGGCCGGCCCGGATCGGGCCTGCTGGGAGGGGCCGCACGCCAGGACCGCCCGCACGGCGCGTTCCTGGCGACCCCCGGAGAGGTTGACGTCCCGATGTCGAACGAAGACAAGCTCCGCGACTACCTGAAGCGGGCGATCGCGGACCTCCACGAGACCCGCGAACAGCTCCGCGAGGTGACCGAGCAGCACCGGGAGCCGATCGCCGTGGTCGGCATGGCCTGCCGGCTGCCGGGCGGGGTCGCCTCCCCGGAGGAGCTGTGGGACCTGGTGCGCGACGGCGTCGACGCCGTCTCCGCCTTCCCCGCCGACCGCGGCTGGGACCTGCCCGAGGGCGCCGTCACCTCCCGCGAGAGCGGGTTCCTGCACGACGCGGGCGAGTTCGACGCCGGGTTCTTCGGCATCGCCCCGCGCGAGGCCCTCGCCATGGACCCCCAGCAGCGGATCCTCCTGGAGACCGCCTGGGAGGCCGTCGAGCGGGCCGGCATCGACCCCGGAACCCTCACCGGCACCCCGACCGGCGTGTTCGTCGGCACCGGACACGGGGGCTACGACAGCGCCTCGACCGTGGGCGGTCAGGTCGCCGAGACCGCCGCAGGCCACCTGCTGACCGGCAACACCGTCAGCGTCGCCTCCGGCCGTATCTCCTACGTGCTCGGCCTCGAAGGCCCGGCCATCACGGTCGACACCGCGTGCTCCTCCTCCCTCGTCGCCCTGCACCTCGCCGTCCAGTCGCTGCGCCGGGGCGAGTGCTCGCTGGCGCTCGCGGGCGGCGTGACGGTGATGTCGAGCCCGCAGATGTTCACCGAGTTCTCCCGACAGGGCGGCCTCGCCGCCGACGGCCGGTGCAAGCCGTTCGCGGCGGCGGCCGACGGCACCGCTTGGAGCGAGGGCGCGGCCGTCCTGCTGGTCGAGCGGCTCTCGGACGCACAGCGGAACGGGCACCCGGTGCTGGCCGTGGTGCGCGGCTCGGCCGTCAACCAGGACGGCGCCTCCAACGGTCTGACGGCGCCCAACGGCCCGTCGCAGCAGCGGGTGATCCGGGCCGCCCTGGCCGACGCCGGGCTGTCGGCGGCCGAGGTGGACGCCGTCGAGGCACACGGCACGGGCACGCGGCTCGGGGACCCGATCGAGGCCCACGCCCTGCTCGCGACCTACGGGCAGGACCGCGAACAGCCCGTGCTCATCGGCGCGTTGAAGTCCAACACCGGGCACACCCAGGCCGCCTCCGGCGTGGCCGGGGTGATCAAGACGGTGCTCGCGATGCGGCACGGCCTGCTGCCGCGGACCCTGCACCTCGACGCCCCCACCCCGCACGTCGACTGGACCGCCGGCGCCGCCGAACTGCTGGGCGAGGCCCGGGAATGGCCCGCCAATCCGTGGCCCCGGCGGGCCGCCGTGTCCTCCTTCGCTGTGAGCGGCACCAACGCGCACGTCGTGCTGGAGGCGGCGCCCGAGCCCGTCGACGACGTCGTGCCCGGGGCACCGTGCGGGACGGCACTGCCGTGGGTGCTCTCGGCGCACAACGAGACGGCCCTACGGGCCCAGGCCGGCCGCCTGGCCACCCATCTCCGGACGCGCGGGCCGCTCGACCCTGCCGATGTCGCGTACTCGCTGGCCACCGGCCGGACGGCCATGGCGCACCGGGCCGTCGTCGTCTCGGCCGACCCGGAGGAGCGCCTGTGCGCGCTGGACGCCCTCGCGACCAGGAGCGCGGTCACCGGCCTGGTGGTGGGCGTGGCGGAGAAGGGGGCGACGGCGTTCCTCTTCTCTGGCCAGGGCTCGCAACGGCTGGGGATGGGACGGGAGTTGTACGGCCGGTTCCCGGTGTTCGCCCGGGCTTTCGACGCGGTGTGCGACGGGCTGCAGCTGCCGTTGCGGGACGTCGTCTGGGGTTCGGACGCGGAGCTGCTGAACCAGACCGCGTATGCCCAGGCCGGGTTGTTCGCCGTCGAGGTGGCGCTGTACCGGCTCGTCGAGTCGTTGGGCGTGCGGCCGGAGTTCGTGGCCGGGCACTCGATCGGTGAGGTGGCGGCGGCGCACGTCGCCGGGGTGTTCTCGCTCGCCGATGCCTGCGCCCTGGTGGCGGCGCGCGGCCGGCTGATGCAGGCGCTGCCTCCGGGCGGTGCGATGCTGGCGGTGCAGGCGACGGAGGACGAAGTCCTGCCGCTGCTGGGCGATCCCGTGTCGATAGCCGCCGTCAACGGCCCGACGTCCGTCGTGGTGTCCGGCACGGAGGAGGCCGTTGACGCGGTCCGCGCGCACTTCGCCGACCGCAGGACGACGCGGCTGCGGGTCTCGCACGCCTTTCACTCGCCGCTGATGGACCCGATGCTGGAGGACTTCCGGGCCGTCCTCGACGGTCTGTCCTACCGCGCCCCGTCGATCCCGCTGGTCTCAAACCTCACCGGCGCCCTGGGTGGAGATGTCACGACGCCCGAGTACTGGGTGCGCCACGTCCGCGAGGCCGTCCGCTTCGCCGACGGCGTCCGCACCCTGCACGGGGCCGGCGCGACCCGCTTCCTCGAACTCGGCCCCGACGGCGTCCTCGCCGCCATGGCGGCCGAGTCGCTGCCCGCCGACGTCGCCACGGCCGCCGTGCTCCGCACGGACCGCCCCGAGGAACCTGCCCTCCTGGAGGCCCTCGCCCGCCTGCACGTGCGCGGCGCGAGCCCGGACTGGGCGGCGGTGCTCGCCCGGTCCGGCGGGCGCCGCGTCGATCTGCCCACCTACGCGTTCCAGCGGCAGCGCTACTGGCTGCCCGAGCTCCGGGGCCGCGACGCGGGCGTGCCCGCCGCCGACCCGGTCGAGGACGCGTTCTGGACGGCCGTCGAGGCCGGCGACCTGCGGGAGGCGTCGGCCGTCCTCGGGATAGCGGAGGAGGACGCCGAGGCCTCGCTGGACCGCCTGCTGCCCGTCCTGGCCTCCTGGCGCGGGCAGCGCCGCCTGCTCGGCACGCTGGACAGGTGGACGTACGGGACGAGCTGGGTGCCCGTGCGCGGCCTCACCGACGCCGTCCCGCCGGGCCGCTGGCTCGCCGTCCTCCCGGAAGGAGGGGAGGAAAGCTGGCCCGACACCGTCCTCGACGCCCTCGCCGAGCGCGGCCTGCGGTTCGAGCGGGCGGCCGGGGCCGAGACCCTGGCCGCGCTGCTCGCGGACGGCTGCGGCGAGCCGCCCGCCGGAGTCCTGTCGTTCCTCGCCGCCGACGGCCGACCGCACCCCGACCACCGTCTCGTCCCCCGCCACCTGCCGGGGACCGTCGAACTGCTGCGCACCCTGGAGGCCGCGGGAGGCCCGGCGAGGCTCTGGTGCCTGACCCGGGGCGCCGTCGCGGCCGAGGCCGCGGACCGCGTGGGCGAGCCCGAGCAGGCACAGCTGTGGGGCCTCGGCCGGGTGGCCGCGCTGGAGCACCCGCAGCGCTGGGGCGGCCTGATCGACCTGCCCGCCGCCCCTGACGCCCGCACCGCCGGGCGCCTGGCCGCCCTCCTCGCCCAGACCGCCGAGGACCAGCTCGCCCTGCGCGGCTCCGGTGCCTACGCCCGCCGCCTGACCCGGCGCCACCTATCGCCCGGCCGTGGGGCTGTGCTGCCGCAGCCCGGGGCGGAGGAGCAGGTGAAGGTCACGGACCCGCAGAGCGCGCCGGACGCCCCCGACGGCTGGACCGCCCCCCGGGGCACCCTGCTCGTCACCGGCGGCCTCGGCGCCCTCGGCGCCCACGTCGCCCGCTGGCTGGCTCGCGCGGGTGCCGAACACCTCCTCCTGGTCGGCCGCCGCGGCCCCGGCGCCCCTGGTGCCCAACAGCTGAGCGAGGAGCTCGAAGGCCTCGGCGCCCGCGTCACCGTCGCGGCCTGCGACGTCGCCGACCGGGACGCGTTCGGCGCGCTCCTCGCCGCCGTGCCCGCCGAGCACCCGCTCGGCGGCGTCGTCCACGCAGCCGGTGTCCTGGACGACGGCGTGCTGGAGAGCCTCACGGCCGACCGCTTCGCCGACGTGCTCCGGGCCAAGGCCGTCTCCGCCCGCAACCTCCACGAGTTGACGGCCGGGCACGACCTCGCCCTGTTCGTCCTGTTCTCCTCGATCACCGGCGTCCTGGGCAACCCCGGCCAGGCCAACTACGCCGCCGCCAACGCCTACCTCGACGCCCTCGCCGAGCACCGCCGGGCCGCCGGGCTGCGGGCGACCGCCGTCGCCTGGGGCCCGTGGGCCGGGGGCGGCATGGCGGGGGACCACCCGGGCCTCACCGGGCGGATGCGGCGTAGCGGGCTCGCCCCGATGGACCCGGAGCAGGCCGTCGCCGCACTGCACCGGGCCCTGCTCGCGGACGCGTCCGGCCTCACCGTGGCGGACGTCGACTGGAGCGCGCTCGCGCCGGTGCTCACCGCCGCCAGGCCGAGCGCGCTGATCGCGGACCTGCCCGAGGCGCGCCACGCGGTCCGTCCGAGTGTCGCCACGACGGCCACCGACTCCCCGCTCACCGAGCAGCTGCGCGGCCGCCGCGCCGACGAGCAGGAGCGCCTGCTGCTGGAGCTCGTCCGGACCGAGGCCGCCGCCGTCCTCGGGCACGCCTCCACCGCGGCCGTCGACGCTGCGAGGGCGTTCCGGGACCTCGGGTTCGACTCGCTGACCGCCGTCGAGCTGCGCAACCGCCTCACCGCCGCGACCGGCCTGCGCCTGCCGGCCACGCTGCTGTTCGACCGGCCGACGCCGGCCGCCGTCGCCGCGCACCTGCGCGCCGAACTGGCCGGCACGGCCGCCGTGCTGGAGTCGGTGGCCGCCGTCGCCGCCGACGAGCCGATCGCGATCGTCGCGATGGCCTGCCGCTTCCCCGGCGGCGTCGAGTCGCCGGACGACCTCTGGCGGCTGCTCGCCGCGGGCCGCGACGCGGTGGGCCCGTTCCCGGCCGACCGGGGCTGGGACACCGACCGTCTGCACCACCCCGACCCGGACCACGAGGGCACCAGCTACGTCTCCGAGGGCGCCTTCCTCACCGCCCCCGCCGACTTCGATGCCGCCTTCTTCGGCATCTCGCCGCGTGAGGCCCTCGCGATGGACCCGCAGCAGCGGCTCCTGCTGGAGACCGTCTGGGAGGCCGTCGAGCGTTCCGGTATCGACCCGGGCACCCTGCACGGGTCGCGGACCGGCGTGTTCGTCGGCTCCAACTTCCAGGACTACCACCTGCTGCTGGACCCGGCCCGGGAGGGCGTCGCCGGGCACGTGATGACCGGCAACGCCGCGAGCGTGATCTCCGGTCGCGTCGCCTACACCCTCGGGCTGGAGGGCCCGGCCGTCACGGTCGACACCGCGTGCTCCTCCTCGCTGGTCGCCCTGCACCTGGCCGCCCAGGCCCTGCGCCGCGGCGAGTGCTCGCTGGCGCTCGCCGGCGGCGTGACGGTGATGTCCACGCCGCAGGTGTTCGTCGAGTTCTCGCGCCAGCGCGGCCTGGCCCCCGACGGCCGGTGCAAGCCGTTCGCGGACGCGGCGGACGGAACGGGCTGGGCGGAGGGCGTCGGCGTGCTGCTGGTCGAGCGACTCTCGGACGCGCGGCGCAACGGGCACCCGGTGCTCGCAGTCGTGCGCGGATCGGCCGTCAACCAGGACGGCGCCTCCAACGGGCTGACGGCGCCCAACGGCCCCTCGCAGCAGCGGGTGATCCGGGCCGCCCTGGCCGACGCGGGTCTGTCGCCCGCGGAGGTCGACGCCGTGGAGGCGCACGGCACCGGCACCCGCCTCGGCGACCCGATCGAGGCCCAGGCCCTGCTCGCCACCTACGGGCAGGACCGCGAACTCCCCCTGCTCCTCGGCTCGGTGAAGTCGAACCTCGGCCACACCCAGGCCGCGGCCGGAATCGCCGGCGTGATGAAGACCGTGCTCGCGATGCAGCACCGCGAGCTCCCCAAGTCCCTGCACATCGACGGGCCGACCGCGCAGGTCGACTGGACGGCGGGCGCCGTCGAGCTGCTGAGCGAGGCCCGCGCGTGGCCCGAGACCGGACGGCCGCCGCGCGCCGGCGTCTCCTCGTTCGGGGTCAGCGGCACCAACGCCCACGTGATCCTCGAAGCGGCCCCCACGCCCGAGCCGCTGCCCGAGCGCCCGGCCGCCGACCGCCCGCTGCCCTGGCTGCTCTCCGCCCGGACCCCCGACGCCGTGCGCGAGCAGGCCCGCCGCCTCGCCGCCCACGTCCGGGCGGCCGAGCCGACCCTCGACGACGTCGCGCGGTCGCTCGTCACGACCCGCGCCGCCCTGGAGCACCGGGCCGCCGTCGTCGCCCCCGACCGGGCCGGGCTCCTGGACGGCCTGGACGCGCTCGCCGAGGGCCGCGCCACCCCCGCCGTCCTGGAGGGGCAGGCCGCGGGCGAGGGCGCGCCGGTCTTCGTCTTCCCCGGTCAGGGCTCCCAGTGGGCCGGCATGGCCGTCGAACTCCTCGACGGCGCACCTGCGTTCGCGCAGCGGTTCGCCGAGTGCACGGCGGCACTGGCGCCGTTCACCGACTGGTCGGCGACCGACGTCCTGCGCGGCGAGCCCGGAGCACCCGGCCTCGACCGGGTCGACGTGGTGCAGCCCGTGCTGTTCGCCGTCATGGTGTCGCTCGCCGAACTGTGGCGCGCGCACGGCGTCGAACCGGCCGCCGTGCTCGGCCACTCGCAGGGCGAGATCGCCGCCGCCTGCGTGGCCGGCGCGCTCACCCTGGACGACGCCGCTCGCGTCGTGGCCCTGCGCAGCCGGGCGATCCGGCAGCTGGCGGGCCTCGGCGGCATGGTTTCGGTGGCCGAGCCGGCCGCCGCCGTCCGCGAGCGCCTCTCGCGCTGGGACGGGCGCGTCTCCGTCGCCGCCGTCAACGGCCCCCGGTCGGTGGTCGTCTCGGGAGACCCGGAGGCCCTGGAGGAACTGGCCGCCGACTGCGAGCGGTCCGGAGTCCGGGCCCGCCGCATCCCCGTCGACTACGCCTCGCACTCCGCGCACGTCGAGCGCATCGAGCACGAGCTGCTCGACCTGCTCGCGCCGATCGCCCCGCGCACCGCCGACGTCCCGTTCTGCTCGACCGTCACCGGCGCCGTCATCGACACCGCCGGGCTGGACGCCGCCTACTGGTACCGCAACCTGCGCCAGACCGTGGAGTTCGAGCAGGCCACCCGCACCCTGCTGGCCGCCGGCCACCGGGTGTTCGTCGAGATCAGCCCGCACCCGGTGGTCACCACCGGTGTCCAGGAGACGATCGAGGACAGCGGCGTGCCCGCCGCCGCCCTCGGCACCCTGCGCCGCGACGAGGGCGGCCCGGGGCGCTTCCTCCTCGCCCTCGCCGACGCCCGCAACCACGGCGCCCGGATGGACTGGGACCTCCTGTTCGCCGGCACCGGAGCGCGCGCCACCGAGCTGCCGACGTACCCGTTCCAGCGGCAGCGCTACTGGCCGCGCCCGGGCGGGACGGGCGGCGACGTCACCACGGCCGGCCTGGCCGCGCCGGAGCACCCGCTGCTCGGCGCTTCCGTCGAACTCGCCCAGGGTGGTGGGTTGGTGGCAACCGCCCGCTGGTCGTTGCACACCCACCCGTGGCTCGCTGACCACTGCGTCGCGGGCACCGTCGTGGTGCCCGGCGCCGCGCTGGTCGAGGCGGTCGTCCGGGCCGGCGACGAGCTCGGCTGCGGGCGCATCGAGGAACTGACCCTGTACGCGCCCGTCCTGCTGCCCGAACGCGGCGCGCTCCAGGTGCAGATCGAGGTCGGGGCCCCCGACGGCACGGGCCTGCGCCCGGTCGCCCTGCACAGCCGCCCGGCGGACGCGGACGCACCCGAGGGCTGGACCCTGCACGCCGACGGCAGTGTCGCCCCCGCCGGGGCCGAGCCGGCGCCGGCCTCCCCCGTCTGGCCGCCCGTCGGCGCCGAGCCGATCGACGTCAGCGGTCTCTACCCGGGCCTGCGCCAGGACGGCTACGGCTACGGACCGGTGTTCCGGGGCGTGCGCGCGGCCTGGCGCCTCGGCACCGCCGTCCACGCCGAGGTGGAACTCCCCGCGCCGGCCAGCGCCGACGCCGCCCGCTACGGTCTGCACCCGGCGCTGCTCGACGCCGCCCTGCACCCCGCCGGGCTCGGCCCGCTGGCGGGCCGACCCGGGCTGCCGTTCGCCTGGAACGGCGTCACGCTCCACGCCGCCGGAGCCACCGCGCTGCGCGTGACGCTCACTCCGGCCGGACCCGACGCGGTGTCCGTCGCGATGGCCGACCCGGCCGGCCGGCCGGTGGCCGCCATCGAGGCGCTGGCCGTGCGCCCGCTCGCCGAGGGCGCCCTCGACCCGGCCGCCCGGGTTGCCCGGGAGGCGCTCTTCCACCTGGACTGGCCGGCGCTGACCCTCGCCGGGCCCGGCCCGGCGCCCGCTCGCTGGACCGTCCTCGGTGAGCCGCCCGCCCACGTGGCGGCCCTCGCCGAGGCGGGCGTCACCCTCGGCGCCGACGCGGATGTCACGCTCGTCGAGCTCGGCGGCGACGAACCGCTCGCCGCGCTCGAACACGCCCTCGCCGTCCTCCAGGAGTGGCTCGCCGACGACCGCCCGGACGCCACGCTGCTGGTGACCACCCGCCGCGCCGTCGCCGCCGACCCCGCGGAGGACGTCCACGACCTGCCCGCCGCCGCGGTCCACGGCCTGGTCGGCTCCGCCCAGAGCGAGCACCCCGGCCGCGTCGTCCTGGTCGACCTGGACGACGACCCGGCCTCCTGGCGCGTCCTGCCCGCCGCACTCGCCACCGGGGAACCCCGGCTCGCGCTGCGCCACGGCACCGCCCACGTGCCCCGCCTGGCCCGTGCCCACACCGCCGGGCCACTGCCCGTGCCCGACGGCCCGTGGCGCCTGGACATCCGCACCAAGGGCAGCGTCGACAACCTCGAACTCGTCCCCAGCCCCGACGCCGCCGCGCCGCTCGCCGAGGGCGAGGTCCGCATCGAAGTCCGCGCCGCCGGTCTCAACTTCCGCGACGTCCTCAACGCCCTCGACATGTACCCGGGCGGCGCTCGCTTCCTCGGGGCCGAAGCCGCCGGCGTCGTGAGCGAAGTCGGCCCCGGCGTCACCGGATTCGCCGTCGGAGACCGAGTGATGGGCATGGTCACCGGAGGCTTCGGCCCGCTCGCCGTCGTCGACCACCGGGTGCTCGCCCGCGTCCCCCGGGGCTGGACCTTCGCGCAGGCCGCCTCCGTCCCCGTCGTCTTCCTCACCGCCTACTACGCCCTGCGCGACCTCGCCGGCCTCCGGGACGGTGAACGCCTCCTGGTCCACGCCGCGGCCGGCGGCGTCGGCATGGCCGCCACCCAGCTCGGCCGCCTCTGGGGCGCCGAGGTCTACGGCACCGCGAGCGAGGGCAAGCAGCACCTGCTGCGCGCCGAAGGCCTGCCCGACACCGCCATCGCCTCCTCCCGCACCCTCGACTTCGAGGAGCGCTTCCGCGCCGCCACCGGCGGCGACGGCGTGGACGTCGTCCTCAACTCCCTCGCGGGGGACTACGTCGACTCCTCGCTGCGCCTCCTCGGCCCCGGCGGGCGGCTGATCGAGATGGGCCGCACCGACGTCCGCGACCCCGCCGAGGTCGCCGCCGCCCACGGCGGCGCCCACTACCGGGCGTTCGTCCTCCAGGAGGCCGGACCCGAGCGGATCGGGCAGATGCTCGCCGATCTGGTCGAGCTGTTCGAACAGGGCGCGCTGCGCCCACTGCCCCTCACCTGCTGGGACGTCACCCGCGCCCGCGAGGCCTTCCGCCACATGGCCCAGGCCCGGCACACCGGCAAGATCGTCCTCACCGTGCCGCGACCCTGGGACCCCGACGGCACCGTCCTGATCACCGGCGGCACCGGCACCCTCGGCGCCGAACTGGCCCGCCACCTGGTCACGTCGCGCGGCGTGCGGCACCTGCTGCTCGCCGGCCGCGCCGGCGCGGCCGCTCCCGGCGCGGTCGAGCTCGTCGCCGACCTCACGGCCCTCGGCGCCGACGCCCGCCTCGCCGCCTGCGACACGGCCGACCGCGACGCCCTGGCGGCGCTGCTGGCCGCCGTGCCCGCCGAGCACCCGCTCACCGCCGTCGTCCACGCCGCCGGCGTCCTCGACGACGGCGTCGTCGCCGGCCTGACGGCCGACCGGCTCGCCGCCGTGCTGCGCCCCAAGGCCGACGCCGCCCACCACCTGCACGAGCTCACCCGCGACCTCGACCTCGCCGACCTCGTCCTGTTCTCCTCCGCCGCAGGCGTCTTCGGTTCGCCCGGCCAGGGCAGCTACGCCGCCGCCAACGCGTGGCTCGACGCCCTCGCCCAGCACCGCCGCGTCGCCGGCCTGCCCACCACCGCCCTCGCCTGGGGCCTGTGGGCACAGGCCAGCACCATGACCGCCCACCTCGGCGCCACCGACCGGGCCCGCTCTGAGCAGTCCGGTGCCCTCACCCTCAGCACCCCGGACGGCCTCGTCCTGTTCGACGCCGCCCTCGCCGACCACCGGGCCCTGCTCGTGCCCGTCCGGCTCGACACCGCCGGCCTGCGCTCGCGCGGCGCGGCCGAACTCCCCGCCCTGCTGCGCGCCCTGGTCCGGGCCCCGGCCCGCCGCGCCGCACAGGGCGCCCCGGCCGCCGACGGGCTGCGCGCCCGCCTGGCCGGGCTCGCCGCGGCCGACCGCGCCGCGGCGCTGCTCGACCTGGTGAGCGGCTGCACCGCGGCCGTGCTCGGCCACTCCTCGGCCGACCAGGTCCACGCCACCCGGCCCTTCCGCGACCTCGGCCTCGACTCGCTGACCGCCGTGGAACTGCGCAACCGCCTCAACGCCGCCACCGGCCTGCGGCTGCCAGCGACCCTGGCGTTCGACCACCCCACCCCCGGGGCGCTCGCCGGGCACCTGGCGGACGGCCTCACCGGCACCGGCGCGGCGACCGCGGCCGGCGCGACCCCGCAGGCCGCCGACGAGCCGATCGCGATCGTCGCCATGGCCTGCCGCTTCCCCGGCGGCGTCGCGACCCCCCACGACCTGTGGACCCTGCTGTCCACCGGCACGGACGCCATCGCCCCCTTCCCCGCCGACCGCGGCTGGGACCTCGACCACCTCTACGACGGCATCCCGGACCACCCCGACTCCTCCCGCACCCGGGAGGGCGGCTTCCTCACCGACGCCGCCGGCTTCGACGCCGCCTTCTTCGGCGTCAGCCCCAACGAGGCCGTCGCGATGGACCCGCAGCAGCGGCTCCTCCTGGAGACCACGTGGGAGGCCCTCGAACGCGCCGGCATCGACCCGGGCACCCTGCGCGGCAGCCGCACCGGCGTCTTCGCCGGCCTGTCCTCCAGCGACTACCTCGACCGGGTGACCCGCGTCCCCGACGAGGCCGCGCCGTACGTCAGCACCGGCAACGCCGCGAGCGTGATCTCCGGCCGCGTCGCCTACACCCTCGGCCTGGAGGGCCCGGCGGTCACCGTCGACACCGCGTGCTCGTCCTCCCTCGTGGCGCTCCACCTCGCGGTCCGCGCGCTGCGCGGCGGCGAGTGCACGCTCGCCCTCGCGGGCGGCGTCACCGTGATGTCGACCCCGATGATCCCGGTCGACTTCGCCCGCCAGCGCGGCCTCGCCCTCGACGGGCGCTGCAAGCCCTTCGCCGACGCGGCCGACGGCACCGGCTTCTCCGAGGGCGTCGGCGTCCTGCTCGTCGAGCGGCTCTCGGACGCGCGGCGCAACGGGCACCCCGTCCTCGCGGTCGTGCGGGGTTCGGCCGTCAACCAGGACGGCGCCTCCAACGGGCTCAGCGCCCCGAACGGCCCGTCCCAGCAGCGGGTGATCCGGGCCGCCCTGGCCGACGCGGGTCTGTCGCCCGCGGAGGTCGACGCCGTGGAGGCGCACGGCACCGGCACCCGCCTCGGCGACCCGATCGAGGCCCAGGCCCTGCTCGCCACCTACGGGCAGGACCGTGAACACCCGCTCCTCGTCGGCTCGGTGAAGTCCAACCTCGGCCACACCCAGGCCGCCGCCGGCGTCGCCGGCGTCATGCGAACCGTCCTCGCCCTGCGGCACGCCGCGCTCCCGCAGAGCCTCCACATCGACCGGCCCACCACGCACGTCGACTGGACGGACGGCGCCGTCGACCTGCTCACCGAGGCCCGCGACTGGCCCGCCACCGGCCGGCCCCGGCGCGCCGGCGTCTCCTCCTTCGGCCTCAGCGGCACCAACGCCCACGTGATCCTCGAACAGGCCCCGGAGCCGGAGCCCTCGGTGGCCGGCCCGGAGCGGCCCGCCCTCCCCTGGCTGCTCTCCGCCCGCAGCGCCGAGGCGCTGCGCTGCCAGGCCCGCGCCCTGCTCGACCACCTCGACGACCCGGACCCCGCCGCCCCGCTCGACCTCGCCCACTCCCTCGCCACCGGCCGCGCCCTCCTGGAGCACCGCGCCGTCGTCGTCGGCGCCGGCACCGACGACCTCCGGGCGGGACTCGCCGCGCTCGCCGACGGCACGCCCGCCCCGGGCGTCCTCACCGGCCGGCACGGCGCCGGGCGCGACCGCCGGGTCGTCCTCGTCTTCCCCGGCCAGGGCTCCCAGTGGGTCGGCATGGGCGCCGAACTGCTCGACGCCTCGCCGGAGTTCGCCGAGCGGATCGCCGCCTGCGGACGGGCCCTCGCGCCCTGGAGCGACTGGTCCCTCGAAGCCGTGCTGCGCGGCGCGGCCGATGCGCCGTCGCTCGACCGCGTCGACGTCGCCCAGCCCGCCCTGTGGGCCACCATGATCGGGCTCGCCGCCTGCTGGCAGGCCCACGGTGTCACCCCCGCCGCCGTCCTCGGGCACTCCCAGGGCGAGATCGCCGCCGCCTGCGTGGCCGGCGCACTCTCCCTGGAGGACGGCGCCAAGGTGGTCGCCCTGCGCAGCCGGGCGATCGCCCGAGGCCTGTCCGGTCACGGCGGCATGGTGGCGGTGCCGCAGACCCACGCCGACGTCCTGGCCCGCATCGAGCCGTACGGCGGCCGGATCTCGGTGGCCGCCGCCAACGGCCCGGCCGGCGTCGTCGTCTCCGGCGAGAACACGGCCCTCGACGACCTCATCGCCGAATGCGCCCGCGACGGTGTCCGGGCCAAGCGCATCCCCGTCGACTACGCCTCCCACTCCGCCCAGGTCGAGCGGATCGAGGAGACCCTGCACACCGAGCTCGCCGGACTGACCACGCGCGACGCCCGCGTCCCCTTCTTCTCCACCGTCACCGCTGACTGGCTCGGCGACACCCCGCTGGACGCCGGCTACTGGTACCGCAACCTGCGGCAGACCGTCCGCCTGGAGGAGTCCGTCCGCGCACTGCTCGCCGAGGGCCACGACGCCTTCCTGGAATGCAGCCCGCACCCCGTGCTGTCCATGGCCGTCGAGGACACCGCGGCCGACGCCGGTGCCCGGGCCGTCGTGCTCGGCACCGTCCGGCGCGAGGACGGCGGACCGGCCCGGCTGCTGGCCTCCCTCGGCGAGGCCCACGTGCGCGGCGTGCGGATCGACTGGCGGCCCGCCGTCACCGGTGGCAGGCCCGTCGACCTGCCCACCTACCCCTTCCAGCGCCGCCGCTACTGGCTCGCCCAGGACGCCGTCCGCGGCGGAGCACCCCTCGACCCCTGCGGGCTGGACGCCGTCGTCCGGCTCGCGGACGGCTCGGGGAGCGTCCTGCTCACCGGCCGGATCGGAACCGCGACGCACCCCTGGACGGCCGAGCACCGGGTGCGCGGCACGGCCGTCGTACCGGGGACCGCGCTGCTCGACTGGGCCGTGCGGGCCGGCGACGAGGCCGGCTGCCCGGTCGTCGCCGAACTCACCGAGCTCACCCCGCTGGCCCTGCCCGACCACGGAACCGTCGACCTCCAGCTCGCCGCGGCCCCCGCCGACGCGGACGGCCGACGGGCCCTCACCATCCACGCCCGCCCGTCCGACGCGGCCGACGACGTCCCGTGGACCCACCACGCCAGCGGCACACTGACCGGTGGTGTCGTCGACGGCGAGGCCCTCACGGAATGGCCCCCCGCCGGTGCGCAGCCGGTGGACGCCGCAACGCCGGAGGGCACCGCGTACGGCGAGCACTTCCGCACCGTCCTGGCCCGCTGGCGGCGCGGCGACGAACTGTTCGCCGAGGTCGCCCTGCCCGAGGAGCACCGCACCGACACGGCCGGCTTCCGCGTCCACCCCGGCCTGCTCCAGGCCCTGCTCGCCACCCTCCCGGACGGCACCGACCCCGCCCAGCCCGCCGACTGGCGCGGCGTCACCGTCCACGCCACCGGCGCCACCCTGCTCCGCGTCCGGCTCACCCCGGCCGCCGACGGCACCCACGCGCTGACCGCCGCCGACGCCGACGGCGCCCCCGTGCTCACCGCCGACGCCGTCACCGTCCGCCCCGTCGCGGCCGAGCACCTCGCTCCGGCGGCCGACCCGCTCTACGCGGTCGAGTGGATCCCGGTGTCCGCCGCTTCCCGTGCGGACGCGGTCGTCCTCGGTGACGACGGCGCCCTCGCCGCCGCCCTCGACGCCCGCTCCCACGCCGACCTCGCCGAGCTCACCGCCGCCCTGGACGCCGGAGAGCCCGTACCCGCCACCGTCGTCCACCGCCTCACCGCCGCCGACGAGGGCGACCCCGTCACCGCCGCGCACCGCGCCGTCCGGACCGCCCACCGCCTCGCCCGCTCCTGGCTCGCCGAGCCCCGGCTCGCCGACGCCCGCCTCGTCCTGCTCACCCACGGCGCCGAGACCGCGGCCCCGAGCACCGACGCCACCGTCCTGGCCCAAGCGGCCGCCCACGGACTCGTCCGCTCCGCCCAGTCCGAGAACCCCGGCCGCTTCCTCCTCGTCGACCTCGACGACGACCCGGCCTCCACCGCTGCCCTTCCCACCGCCCTCGCCGTCCCCGACGAGCCGCGCCTGGCAGTCCGCCGGGGCGAGGTGACGGCGCCCCGGCTGCACCCGGTGAGCACCGACGGGGGTGACCGGGCGTGGTCCTGGGACCCGGCCGGCACCGTCCTGATCACCGGCGGAACCGGCACCCTCGGCGCCCTCGTCGCCCGTCACCTCGTCACCGACCACGGCGTCCGCCACCTCCTGCTCACCGGCCGCCGCGGCCCCGCCGCTCCCGGTGCCGCCGAGCTCGTCGCCGACCTCGCGGCCCTCGGCGCCGACGCCTGCGTCGCCGCCTGCGACGCCGCCGACCGCGCCGCCCTCGACGCGCTCCTCGCCACCGTTCCCGACGAGCACCCGCTCACCGGCGTCGTCCACGCCGCCGGCGTCCTGCGGGACGGCCTGATCGAAGGCCTGACGGACGATCAGCTCGCCGAGGTGCTGCGCCCCAAGGTCGACGCCGCGTGGAACCTCCACGGGGCGACCCGCGACCTCGACCTCTCGGCCTTCGTCCTGTTCTCCTCCTTCGCCGCCACCGCCGGCGGCCCCGGCCAGGCCAACTACGCCGCCGCCAACGCCTTCCTCGACGCCCTCGCCCACCACCGCCGCGCCGAAGGGCGCCCGGCCGTCTCCCTCGCGTGGGGATACTGGGGAGAATCGAGTGGGATGACGTCCACGCTGGACGCCGTGGACATCGCCCGCTTCGCACGCTCCGGCATGCTGCCGCTCACGGCCGTCCAGGGCCTCGCCCTGCTCGACGCCGCGAGCGGTGTCGACCGACCGCACCTGGTCCCGATCCGGCTCGACCGGCACGCCCTCGCCACCGTCGGGGCCCCGCCGCTCCTCGCCGGACTCGCACCCCGCCGCGCCCTCCGGCGCACCGCCACCGGGGCAGCCGGGAGTCCGGCGACCGGCGACCGGGGCGTCCTGGACCGGCTGCCCGGCCTCGCCGCCGACCAGCAGGAGAAGCTGCTGCTGGACGTCGTCGTCGGCCACCTCGCCGCCGTCCTCGGCCACAGCTCGCCCGAGGCCGTCGACCCCGAGCGCGGCTTCCTCGACCTCGGCATGTCCTCCCTGACGGCCGTCGAGCTGCGGAACCGCCTCAACGCCGAACTCGGGCTGCGGCTGCCCACCACGACGATCTTCGACCACCCGTCGCCCACCGCTCTCGCCGGACGCCTGCGCGAACTCGCCGACGCGCCCACCGGCAGCGCGGCGCCCGCCGCCCGGCCGGTCTTCGCCGAACTCGACGAGCTGGAGAGCGCGCTCGGTGCCACCGAGCTGGACGCCGACTCCCGCACCCGCCTCCTCGCCCGCCTCAAGAGCCTCCAGTGGCGGCTCGACGGCGACGCGACCGAGTCGCCCGCCGGCGCCGACGGCCCGGACGACGCGCTCGACGACACCACGGACGACGAGATGTTCGACCTGATCGACCGCGAGCTCGGCCTCGCCTGAGGAGCGGCCCCGGGGCCCCGTGCCCCGCGGTCGTCCCACGGACCCGTACCACCCTTCCGAACTGCGAGGTTTCCCACCCATGGCCAGCACCTCCGAGGACAAGCTCCGCGACTACCTCAAGAAGGTCACCGCGGACCTGCGGCGCACCAAGCTGCGCCTGGAGTCCGTCGAGGCGAGGGACGCCGAGCCGATCGCGATCATCGGGATGGCGTGCCGCTTCCCCGGCGGTGTCCGGACCCCGGAGGACCTCTGGCGGCTCGTCGCCGACGGCGCCGACGCCATCGGCGACCTCCCCGAGGACCGCGGCTGGGACACCGGGAACCTCTACGACCCCATGCCCGGCACACCCGGCAAGAGCTACGTGCGCCACGGCGGGTTCCTCGACGGCGTCGCCGACTTCGACGCCGAACTGTTCGGCATCGCCCCGCGCGAGGCGCTCGCGATGGACCCGCAGCAGCGACTCCTCCTCGAATCGGCCTGGGAAGCCGTCGAGCGGGCCCGGATCGCACCCGCCGCCCTGCGCGGAAGCGACACCGGCGTGTTCATCGGGGGCGCGGACACCGATTACGGCTCCCTCGCGCGACAGACCGAGGAGACCGAGGGGCACCTCCTCACCGGTGGGGCCGTGAGCGTCCTGTCCGGCCGCATCGCCTACACCCTCGGGCTGGAGGGCCCGGCCGTCACCGTCGACACCGCGTGCTCCTCCGCCCTGGTCGCCCTCCACCTCGCGGTCCGCGCGCTGCGCGCCGGCGAGTGCTCGATGGCCGTCGCCGGCGGCGTCGCCGTCATGCCCACCACCCGCCTGTTCACCGAGTTCTCCCGTCAGCGCGGCCTCGCCCCCGACGGCCGCTGCAAGCCCTTCGCAGAAGCCGCGGACGGCACCTCGTGGGCGGAGGGCGTCGGCGTGCTGCTGGTCGAGCGGCTCTCGGACGCCCGACGCCTCGGCCACGAGGTCCTCGCCGTCGTCCGGGGCACCGCCGTCAACCAGGACGGCGCCAGCAGCCGCCTGACCGCCCCGAACGGCCCGTCCCAGCAGCGTGTCATCCGGGCCGCGCTCGAGAACGCCCGTCTCACCCCCGACCAGGTCGACGCCGTGGAGGCCCACGGCACCGGTACGACCCTCGGCGACCCGATCGAGGCCCAGGCCCTGCTCGCCACCTATGGCCAGGACCGGCCCGCCGACCGTCCGCTCTACCTCGGCGGCGTCAAGTCGAACATCGGCCACGCGCAGGCGGCGGCCGGCGTCGCGGGCGTGATCAAGACGGTCATGGCGCTTCGCGCCGGCCTGCTGCCGGCCACCCTGCACATCGACGAGCCGTCCTCGCACGTGGACTGGACGGCGGGTGCCGTCGAACTGCTGGCGGAGGCCCGCGACTGGCCGGAGACCGGGCGGCCGCGCCGGGCAGGCGTCTCGGCGTTCGGCATCAGCGGGACCAACGCGCACGTCGTGCTGGAGCAAGCGGACGAGGCCGTGGCGGCGGAGCCGGAGGCGGCTGCCCCGGCGCCGGCCGTCGTGCCGTGGGTGCTCAGCGGACGCACGCCGGACGCGTTGCGCGCCCAGGCCGCCCGCCTGCGCGAGGCCGCGGCGGGCCTGCCGGTCGCGGACGTCGCGGCGGCGTTGGCGGCGAGCCGGTCGATGCTCAACCACTCTGCCGTGGTGGTCGGTTCGGACCGGGACGAGCTGTTGCGCGGGCTCGACGCGCTGGCGGCGGGCTCGGGCGGGGGCGTCGAAGGCGCGGTTCGGGGTGGCGGGACGGCGTTCCTGTTCTCGGGGCAGGGGTCGCAGCGGCTGGGGATGGGGCGGGAGTTGTACGCCCGGTTCCCGGTGTTCGCCCGGGCCTTCGACGAGGTGTGCGCGGAGCTGGATCCGGCCTTGCGCGACGTGGTGTGGGGTTCGGACGCGGAGCTGCTGAACCGGACCGCGTATGCCCAGGCGGGGTTGTTCGCCGTCGAGGTGGCGCTGTACCGGCTGGTTGAATCGTTGGGTGTCCGCGTCGAGTTCGTGGCGGGGCACTCGATCGGTGAGGTGGCGGCGGCGCATGTCGCCGGGGTGTTCTCGCTCGCTGATGCCTGCGTCCTGGTGGCCGCCCGTGGTCGGCTGATGCAGGCGCTGCCGGCGGGTGGTGCGATGCTGGCGGTGCAGGCGACGGAGGAGGAAGTCCTGCCGCTGCTGGGCGAGTTCGTCTCGGTTGCCGCCGTCAACGGCCCGACGTCCGTCGTGGTGTCCGGCACGGAGGAGGCCGTTGACGCGGTCCGCGCGCACTTCGCCGACCGGAAGACGACGCGGCTGCGGGTCTCGCACGCGTTCCACTCGCCGCTGATGGACCCGATGTTGGAGGACTTCCGTTCCGTTCTCGACGGGCTGACGTACCGGGCCCCTGCGATCCCGCTCGTCTCCAACCTGACCGGTGCCCTGGTCGAAGGCGTTCAGGGACCCGAGTACTGGGTGCGCCACGTCCGCGAGGCCGTCCGTTTCGCCGACGGGATCCGCACTTTGGAGGCCGCGGGTGTCACCCGCTTCCTGGAGCTCGG
>NZ_JBSFGK010000086.1:0-34547 GCF_053596495.1 Kitasatospora sp. NPDC001683 | reverse complement strand
CACCTGTTCAACGACAACGCGCCCTACAGCGACAAATAGCGGACGCCACGACGCCGATGGGGCGGCCCTCCCGTCCACGATCCCGCAAGGAACGGAGCATCCCGGTGCAGAGCGACGCACTCGTGTCCCAGGGTGAACTGACGGTCTCCCAGGAGGTCGCCGCCACCATGCCGGACGGACGGCCCGTCACCCGCTGGACCATCGGCTCGCCCGAGGGCGTGACCGCCGAGGTGCTCAGTCTCGGCGCCCGCCTCCAGGCCCTGCACGCGCCGGACCGGCACGGACGGCGAGCGAACGTGGTCCTCGGCTGCGACCGCGTCGAGGACCTGCTCGGGGAGGCCGCGTACTTCGGCGCGACGGTCGGCCGCTACGCCAACCGGATCGCGGACGGCGCACTGCCGCTCGAGGGCACGACGCACCGGCTGGCGACCCAGCCGAACGGCCACACCCTGCACGGCGGAACGGACGGCTTCGCCACCCGGCTGTGGGACGGCGTGGCGGTCCGGGAGGGCCGTCGGGCCGGGGTGCGCCTGCGCCTGCACAGCCCCGACGGTGACCAGGGGTTCCCGGGGGCACTCAGCGTCGAGGTGACGTACCTGCTCGACCCGGCCGGCGCGCTGTGGATCGGCTACCGGGCGACCACGGACGCCCCGACGGTGGTCAACCTCACCAACCACGCGTACTTCAACCTGGCCGGCGAGGGCAGCGGGACGGTGCTGTACCACCTGCTCCGGGTCGATGCCGCCGGTTACCTCCCGGTCGACGCCGAACTGATCCCGATCGGTCCCGTCGCACGCGTTCTCGGCACGCCCTTCGACCTGCGCGAAGCCCGGCGGATCGGGGACCGCGTCGTCGACCGGGACCCGCAGATCCGCCGGGCGGGCCAGGGCTTCGACCACACCTGGGTGCTGGACGGGAACGGGTTCCGGCGCGTCGCCGTCCTGAGCCATCCGGCCAGCGGCCGGCGCCTCGAGTGCCTCACGACCGAACCGGGGCTGCAGGTCTACACCGGCAACCTCTTCGACGGCACGCTGACCGGCCGCTCCGGTCACCCGTACGAGGCGTACGCGGGCATCGCGCTGGAGACCCAGCACTTCCCGGACTCGCCCAACCGCCCCGAGTACCCCTCCACCGTCCTGCGCCCGGGGGAGGAGTTCCGCTCGATGACGGTCTACTGCTTCTCGGCCGAGTAGGGGCTTCAGGTCGAGGGGAACGGGGCGGTGGGCCGGGTGGGGCCCGCCGCCCCTTTTCATCCCGCGACGAGGACCCGCACGTCCCAGGCGTCCAAGGAGACCGGCCTGCCGACCGGCACCGGGGTGCCGCTGAGCACGTCGACCAGTGCGGCGGGCGCCGGCACCTCGACGGGCTGCCAGCTCCAGTTGTGCACCACGTGGACGCGGCGCCCGTCCGGGGCCGTCCCGGTGGTCGCGGTGACCGAGGTGGGCAGCTCGCGCCAGCCGCTCGTCGGGGCGGGGGCCAGCCAGGCGGCCAGCGCCCGGGCCAGGTCGCGGCCGGGCACGGTGCCGACGCAGGTCACCCGACCGGAGCCGTGGGCGCGGGTGGTGACGGCCGGCCAGCGGCCGAAGTGCGGGTGGTCGTACTGGGCCAGCACCGTGGCGTCGGTGGCGGTGAGGCCCTCCACCCAGCGGGTCGCGGTGGCGCCCGCGGGGAGCTCCAGCGGGCTGCCGGGGGCGGCGTGCACCGGGAGGTCCGCGGGCAGGTTGCTGAACTCGTCGTACCACGCGCCCGCGGCGGAGCTCAGGCGCGGCGGGGCGGTCTCGTGGCGGGCCCGGGCCTCGTGGTCGGCGTAGCCGGTGCGGGGGCCGAGCACCAGGTGGCCGCCGGCCTCGGCATAGGCCGCGAGCCAGTCGAGCAGGGAGTCCTCGGCGAGGTAGAGCCCGGGGACCACCAGTACGGGATGGCGCCGTGCGGCCTCGTCGGGTGCCGGACCGTCGCGCTCGGTCCGGGCGTCGTGCAGCCGGCGGGCGTGCAGGATCCGCACCTGGCGGCCGGCCTCGAACGCGCCGCGGTAGAAGGGGTCGAAGACTCGGTGGTAGGAGGTCGGATCGGGGCTGCCGTCCGGCTTCGCCAGCGGCGGATACTTCTGCATCAGCCACTTGCTGGGCATCGAGTAGACCATCGCGATGTCGGCGTCGGGCTCGAGCCCGGCGACCAGCGGCCCTGCGGTCTCGAACTCGCCGCCGAGCCGGGCGAGTTCGGCGTAGACCCGGCCGGGCTTGCCGCTGTGCGGAAGGATCCCGCCCCAGTACGTCTCGGTGCCGAAGTGCAGGGTGTGCCAGTGCCAGTACTCGATCATCCGGGCGCCGCGCGAGACAAGGGCCCAGGCGGCCTGCCGCCACTGGCCGTCGAAGGCCGGCCGATTCTCCGAACTGCCGCTGATGGCGTGGGCGTTGGTCTCGGTGACGAGGAAGGGTTCCTGGCGGGAGGAGAAGACCCGGTCGGCGCTCTGGTACAGCGCCCACACGCCGGTGGTCTTCCACTGCTGCTCGTGGTCGTCCGGCGTGGGGTCGGGCAACGCCAGCGCGTCCTGCATGTCGTAGTACGGGTTGCCTGCGGTGACGTCCAGGGCGTCGGTGATCTCGTCGTCCGCCATCGCGGGGTGGTGGTAGGCGAGGCAGGTGGTGACGAACTGGTCGGGGCGGGCGTACTCGCGCGCGATGGCGGCCTGCCAGGCGATGAACTCGGTGGTCTGGCGGGCCTGGAACGCCCGCCAGGCGACGTCGTACTGCGGCTGCTGGTTGTCGTCGGGCGTCCAGAGGTCGGCCCAGGTGGAGAGGCGGTGCGACCAGTAGACCAGTCCCCACTCGCGGTTGAGGTTCTCCACGTCGCCGTAGGTGTGCCGCAGGTGGTCGACGAACCGTTGGAAGACGCCGTGGTTGTGCGGCAGGCGCAGGCCGGGCTCGTTGTCGACCTGGAAGCCGATGACGGCCGGGTGCCGGGCGTGGCGGTCGAGGATCGCCCGGGTGACGCGTTCGGCGTGGTGGCGGAAGGCGGGATGAGAGAAGTCGGCTTCCTGGCGGGCACCCCAGCCCATCGGCCGGCCGGTGGCCTGCTCGGTGACGATCTCCGGGTACTGCCGGGCCAGCCACGGCGGCACGGCGTACGTGGGTGTGCCCAGGATGACGGCGATGCCGCGCTCGTGGGCGCCGTCGAGGACGGGGGTCAGCCAGTCCACTTCGAAGCGACCGTTCTCCGGTTCCCAGGTGGACCAGACCGACTCGCCGACCCGGATGACGGTGAACCTCGCCTTCGCCATCAGGTCGAGGTCTTCCTCGAGCCGTTCGCACGGCTGGTACTCGTGGTAGTAGGCGGCGCCGAACAGCACGCGCGGGGGCAGTAGGACCATGGGTGCACCTCGGAACGTGTGGGAGCCCCGGCTGCCGGGAGGGGGCAGCCGGGGCGGGGAGGGACTGGGGTCAGGAGGCGGTGCCGGTGACGGTGTTGCCGGACTTGGTGACGGTGTAGGTGACGGTGTCGCCGGTCCAGAAGCGGAAGGTGAGCGTGACCGGGGCGTCGTCCTTGAGGGACTTGAGGAAGTCGGGCTTCACGGTGGTGGTGTTGGCGGTGTAGTCGGGGCGGTAGTTGTCGAACGTCTGGTAGGTGGTCCAGGAGGCCGGGCCGGCGGCGGTGCCGTCGGCGTAGGTGGATTGCACGTTGGCCATCAGGGAGCCGTTGAACCGGGTGGGGATGGTGAGCTCGTCGAGCGTTCCGGTGGCGTTGGCCATCGTCGGTTTGTCGTAGGAGCGGATGTTGAGCTGCCAGGGGACGCCGTCGGAGTAGCGGACCTGGATGTTCGCGTTCACACCGTGGGCGCGGTCGCCGGCGAGGCGGGTGAGGGCGTCGGCGGTCAGGGTGAGCTGGTCGCCGTCGAGGGTGTAGTCGAGGAAGGGGATGAGCGGGCGGTCGCCCTGCCACAGGCCGGTGAACCAGAGGCCGTTGGGGTTCAGGGTGATGGTCTGGGCGGTGATGGGGCCGGAGGCCGGTAGGAAGACGTTGTCGGTGGAGGCGGTGCCCGAGCGGGTCCGCCAGGAGCTCTGGATCAGCGCCTTCATCTCGGGGACCTGCCACTGCATGGTGCCGCGGTTCAGGAAGTCGTTGGCGGCGTCCCAGACGGCGGAGGTCATCCCGTTGAGCCGCGCCTCGTAGTTGACGTGCTCGAAGTACTTGAGCATCTCGCCGCGCTCGACGACGCCGGAGTACGGCGAGGTGAGCAGGCCGTACTCGCCGAGGTAGACCGGGATGCCCTTGGCGACGAAGGTGTCGTGCACCCGGGCGAAGCCGTCGGTCAGGTCCTTCTGGGCCGTGGCGTCGTAGGTGGTCCCGTTGGCGATGTTCACGCTGAACGGGTACCAGCTGTAGTAGTGCACGGTGGCGACCAGGTTGCGGTCGTGCAGCGAACTCATCGTGGTCGACAGGTCGTCGAGCCAGTGCTGGGCGTTGTTGGTCTCCTCCGAGGGCAGGACGAGCAGGCGGTCCTTGTTCCGGCCGCCGGAGTTGCGGACGATGTCGTGGAACGAGGTGTTGAGTTCCCGCAGGTACTGGGTCTTCTGGGCGTCGGCTGCGTTGGCGAACTGCGGCTCGTTGATGCTCTCCATGAGCAGGGTGCGCGGTTCGTCCTTGAAGACGGTGGCGATCTGCCGCCAGGTGGAGTTGAACCGGGCCACGATGGTGTCGTGGTCGGTGGACATCGCGGCGATCCACTTCCACGAGTCGTGGTGGACGTTGATCTCGACGTAGAGGCCGTCCGCCAGGGCCCAGTCGACCACCTGCTTGACCCGGTTCATCCACACCGGGTCGATGGTGTAGGGGGCGGTGTCGGACTGATGGGGGTACCAGGTGACCGGGATCCGGACGCTGCGGAAGCCCTGGGCCTTGAGGCCGTCGAAGGTGGCCTTGGTGGTGAGCGGGTTGCCCCAGGAGGTCTCGTCGGGGATGGCGTCGAGGGTGTTGCCGAGGTTCCAGCTGGGCTGCATCTGGGCCACGGCGGCCGTCGGGTCGTGCGGGACCCTGGCCCCGGCGGCCTCGGCCGCCGACGGGGCCTGGTCGGCGGGTGCGGCGACGGCGGTGCCGCAGGCGAGGCTGCCGGCGGTGACCAGGGCCACCACGAGGCCGGCCGTGCGGTGGAGCCGACTGCGGGAGCGCGCGGTCTGTGGTGCGTCGTTCACGGGAGGTCCCTTTCGTGCGAACAGGTGGGGGAGCTCGGATCTCGGGAGGAGGTGCGGACTGGGGTCAGGAGGCGGTGCCGGTGACGGTGTTGCCGGACTTGGTGACGGTGTAGGTGACGGTGTCGCCGGTCCAGAAGCGGAAGGTGAGCGTGACCGGGGCGCTGTCCTTGAGGGACTTGAGGAAGTCGGGCTTCACGGTGGTGGTGTTGGCGGTGTAGTCGGGGCGGTAGTTGTCGAACGTCTGGTAGGTGGTCCAGGAGGCCGGGCCGGCGGCGGTGCCGTCGGCGTAGGTGGATTGCACGTTGGCCATCAGGGAGCCGTTGAACCGGGTGGGGATGGTGAGCTCGTCGAGCGTTCCGGTGGCGTCGGACATGGCGGGTTTGTCGTAGGAGCGGATGTTGAGCTGCCAGGGGACGCCGTCGGAGTAGCGGATCTGGATGTTCGCGTTCACACCGTGCGCGCGGTTGCCGGCGAGCCGGGTGAGGGCGTCGGCGGTCAGGGTGAGCTGGTCGCCGTCGAGGGTGTAGTCGAGGAAGGGGATGAGCGGGCGGTCGCCCTGCCACAGGCCGGCGAACCAGAGGCCGTTGGGGTTCAGGGTGATGGTCTGCGCGATGATGGGGCCGAAAGCCGGTAGGAAGACGTTGTCGGTGGAGGCGGTGCCCGAGCGGGTGGTCCAGGACGCCTTGATCAGGTCCATCAGGGCCGGGTCCCGCCACTGGAGGGTGGTGCGGTTCAGGTAGTTGGCGTCGTCCCAGAGCGCGGTGGTGAAGCCGTTGGCCCGGGCCACATAGTTGACGTGCTCGTAGTACTTCAGCATCTCGCCGCGTTCGACGGTGCCGGAGTTGGGCTCGCTGAGCAGGCCGTACTCGCCGACGTAGACGGGGATGCCCTTGGCGACGAAGGTGTCGTGCACCCGGGCGAAGCCGTCGGTCAGGTCCTTCTGGGCCGTGGCGTCGTAGGTGGTCCCGTTGGCGATGTTCACGCTGAACGGGTACCAGCTGTAGTAGTGCACGGTGGCGACCAGGTTGCGGTCGTGCAGCGTGCTCATCGTGGTGGACAGGTCGTCGAGCCAGTGCTGGGCGGAGTTGGTCTCCTCCGCGGGCAGGACGAGCAGGCGGTCCTTGTTCCGGCCGCCGGAGTTGCGGACGATGTCGTGGAACGAGGTGTTGAGTTCCCGCAGGTACTGGGTCTTCTGGGCGTCGGTCGCGTTGGCGAACTGCGGTTCGTTGATGCTCTCCATGAGCAGGGTGCGCGGTTCGTCCTTGAAGGCGGTGGCGATCTGCCGCCAGGTGGAGTTGAACCGCGCCACGATGGTGTCGTGGTCGGTGGACATGTTCATGATCCACTTCCACGAGTCGTGGTGGACGTTGATCTCGACGTAGAGGCCGTCCGCGAGAGCGAGGTCGACCACCTCCTTGACCCGCTTCATCCACACCGGGTCGATGGTGTAGGGGGCGGTGTCGGACTGGTGGGGGTACCAGGTGACGGGGATGCGGACGCTGCGGAAGCCCTCGGACCTGAGGCGGTCGAAAAGCGCTTTGGTGGTGAGCGGGTTGCCCCAGGAGGTCTCGCCGGGGATCGCGTCGAGGGTGTTGCCGAGGTTCCAGCTGGGCTGCATCTGGGCGACGGCGGCCATCGCGTCGTGCGGGGCCCTGGCCCCGGCGGCCTCGGCCGCCTCGGCCGCCGACGGGGGCTGCTCGGCGGGTGCGGCGATCGCCGTGCCGTCGCAGAGGGCGCCGGCGGTGACCAGTGCCACCACGAGGCCGGCCGTCCGGTGGAGCCGGCGGCTGCGCGGGTGTGTGCTCTGCCGTGCGTCGTTCACGGATCGTTCCTTTCGGATGAACGGGAGCCCCTGGCGGGTGGTCAGGGAAACGGGAGGGGTTCGTAGTCGAACCGGTCGAAGCGGACGGTGCCGGCCGCGGCGTACATGCCGATGACCCGGCCGGTGAAGCCGCCGGCCACCTCGGTGGACAGGTAGCGGCCGTCGAGGGTGGCGAGCACGGTGAAGGCGCCGTCGGGCTCCTCGATGCCGAGGACGATGTCGTCAGGGCCGGTGCGCGGGCCGCGCGTCGGCCGCGGGGCGATCTCGACACCGAGCACCACGGCTCCGGCGGGTACCGCCCGGGCGGCGACCTCGGTGCGCAGCGAACCGATCCGGGCGAAGACCTTCACCTCGCCGTCGGCCGCCTCGATCTCGTAGTGGTGTTCCTCGTCCAGACGGACGGCGAGGCCGCCGCGGCCGTCGGTGGGGTCGATCAGGGTGCGGGCCCGGCAGCCGAGGTGCTGCTGGCGCCGGCCGACGAACACCACGTCGTTCTCGTCCAGGGAGGCGCCGGCGGCGCGCAGGGTGAGCCAGCCGGAACGTTCTTTCGTGGTGCACAGGTGCTCCGGGCGCCGGCGCACCGAGATCCACTGGGGGTGCAGCTCGGCCTGGTCGAAGTCGTCCCGGGCCGGTACGGCGGGCGCGGGGTGCAGCGGCCAGGCCGGGGTGGGCAGTTCGGGGGTGACCTTGCCGACGACCGGCCAGCCGTCCACCCACTCGACCGGGGCGAGGAAGGTCTCCCGGCCGAGCACGTACCAGGCGGGGGTGCCGCCGCGCGGCCGGACGGCGAGCAGCACCATCCACCAGGAGCCGTCGGGCGCCTGGACGAGGTCGGCGTGCCCGGTGTTCTGGATGGGACTGTCGGTGCCGCGGTGGGTCAGGACCGGGTTGGCCGGGCACGGCTCGAACGGTCCGGAGGGAGACGGGCCGCGGGCGATGGAGACGGCATGGCCGCGCTCGGTACCGCCCTCGGCGATCATCAGGTACCAGTACTCCCCGATCCGGTAAAGGTGCGGGGCCTCGGGGGCCATGGCGCCGGGGGTGCCGGACCAGATCCGGTACGGTTCGCCGATGGTCTCGCCGGTGGTCGGGTCGATGCGGACCTGGGAGACGCCGGCGACGGTGCACCAGCAGGTGCCGTCCTCGTCCCAGGTGAGGTCCGGGTCGATGCCGGGGACCCCGGGCAGCCGGACTGGGTCGGACCACGGGCCGGCCGGGTCGGTGGCGGTGAAGAGCATGTTGCCGCCGTCGCCGACGTTGGTGACGATCAGCCAGAAGCGCCCGTCGTGGTGGCGCAGCGTCGGTGCGTAGATCCCGCCGGAGGACGGCATGTCGAGCGGCAGGCGCAGCTGGCTCGGCCGGTCCAGGGCGTTGCCGATCTGGGTCCAGTTCACCAGGTCGCGGCTGTGGAAGACCGGGATGCCGGGGAAGTACTCGAAGCTGGAGCAGACGAGGTAGTAGTCGTCGCCCACGCGGCAGACGCTGGGGTCGGGGTGGAAGCCGGGGATCACCGGGTTGGGGACGGTGCCGTCGGGCTGGTGCTGGTCTGACACGTGGTCGGGTCCTGATTCGTGAGGAGGGGTTCGTGTTCGGGGTGGTGCCCCGGGCCCTGGGGAGCCCGGGGCACCACCGGCTCAGCGGGTTCAGCCGATCGCGCAGGAGGCGCCGTTGAACCAGAAGGCGGAGGGATTGGCGTCACTGCTGGACCAGGTGGCCCGGAAGCCCCACTGGACGCTCCCGCCCTGCGGGACGGTGGGGTTGTAGGACACGTTCGCGGCGTTGACGCTGGGGCCGCTCTGCGACACCGAGGCGTTCCAGCTGTTGGTGATGACGTTGTCACCGGGGAAGTTGAAGCCGAGGGACCAGCCGTTGACCTGGCCGAGGCTGTTGTTGACGACGGTGACGTTGCCGACCATGACGCCGGACCACTCGTTCTTGTTGTAGACGACCCGGCAGGGCGCGCTGGTCGGGTGCATCTGGACGACCGTGATGCCGTAGGCGGGCACGGTCTGGGTGGTCGGGCTGCCGGACTGGGTCGTGCCGATCCCGTGGGCGTTCTTGAGGTAGGAGTGGACGGTCGGGGTGGCGGAGGACGGGGTGAACCCGGTGTAGGAGAGGTTCACCGTGGCGTCGTTGTTCGGGTCCTTGTTGATCAGCATGACGTCCACGTCGCCGTTGGCGCGGCGGACGGCGTGCGCGGTGAGCAGCGAGGACGAGCTGGCGGCCTTGACGACCGTGTCGCCGGGCGCGCCCAGCCTGCTGATCATCTGGATGCCGTAGTAGGCGGGGAAGGGCGTGTTGACGGCCGGCTCGCAGGGTGAGCCGCTGGAGACCATGCCGCCGTCGTTGTAGTCGGTGGCGCCCTCGACGGTGGTCACCTTGGTGCAGTCGGTGCCGTTGCGCAGGTCCCACCAGTCGACGTTGAACGCGCCGTTCTCCAACCAGGTGAGGTAGTCGTCCGGCGCGAACAGTCCGTTGGGGGAGGTGTCCAGGTAGGCCTGGGCGTTCGCCTCGGTCACCGCGATGCCGACGTTGGGGGCGTTGGATCCGGCGTACTGGTTGATCAGCGAGCGCACGGCGCCGGTGATGTTGGCGTTCTGGGCCTGCGGCTTGGTGAGCAGGTCGGCCGGGCTGGTGCTGGTGGGGTAGGCGTGCACGATGGCGAAGTCGATCTTCGAGCCGGCGATCGACAGGACGGTGTGATTCCAGTCCATGGTGTCGCCCGGGCCGACGATGCCGTCCGGCCAGTAGCCGGGGGTGGTCAGCACGGCGCCGATCTTGACGCTCGGGTCGGCCGCCTTCATCGCCGAGATGTACTGGAGCACGTTGTCGGCGTAGGTCGTGGCGCTCTTGCTGCTGTGGGTGTCGTACTCCCAGGTGGCGTTGTACTCGCCGTTGCCGTAGACCTCGTTGCCGATCTCCCAGTACTTGACGCCGTAGCCCTTGGTGACGTTGGCGTACTGGACCCAGGCGGCGGCCTCCTGGGGGGTGCCCGAGCCGTAGTTGGCGGTGATGATCGGCTGCGCTCCGGCGGCGCGTACGGTGCCCATGAAGGCGTCGAAGCCGGTGTTGGGGGCGACGTACGCACCGCCCTCGGCGGTGCCGGTCTGCCAGTGGTAGACGTCGGAGTGGCTGCCGCCGGGGTAGCGGACGGTGTTGATGCCGGCCGTGCTGAGCAGGCCGGGGGTGGCGGCGGCGTTCATGTTGGCGTCGTAGACCGGGATGTTCACGCCGACGCCGGTGGCGGGGACGGTGGCGAGCTGCAGGGCGGCGTCGACCGACACCGACACGGAGCTCGCGGCGGTTGCGGGCGGCGCGACGGCGGCGATTGCGCCGGTGGCCGCGAGCGCCAGGGCCGCCGCCGCGGCGATGACGCGATCATGACACGAACGGGCTGACCATCTCATTGCGTCCCTCCAGGGGGTGGGGTGCGTGGTGTTCGGGTGGGGGAAACGAACTCCCGCGTTCTGGACGGCAAGGGCCCGGTTGCGGCTGCAGTGGATCGGGCCCGGACGCGAAGCGTGTTCCGTACGGATGTGGAGCGGCGCGGGCCGGCGCGGTGGAGCGCGCGCGGTAGCCGGACGCATCGTCAACTCCCTTCGGGTGTCTTTTTCGTGAGGCGTACCAGGACGGCGGACGGGACCGTCGGCAGGGTCAGGGCGAGTTCGGCGGTGGCCGGGTGCCAGACCGCGGTGGTCGGGCTGGACGACGGGTAGAGCACCTCGACGCGGACGTCGGCACCGGCCAGGTGGGGTATGTCGAGATCCCTGACGGCCTCCTCGCCGGAGCGGCGCCAGGCGGTCACGTAGGTGGTGGTCGGGGTGTGCAGTGCCAGGGCGATCCACGGGTCCTCCCAGCCCGGGAGTCCGAGCGGCCAGGCGGGCAGCGCCTGCGGCAGGTCGGCGCGGATCGATTTGTGGACGGCTATCGCCTCGTGGACCAGGTCCCTCGATTCCGGGGACAGTTCGGTGATCCGCCCGGAGAGGTGGATGCGCCCGAGGAGCGCGTTGGCCATGGTGAGGGCCACTTCGTCGGGGGTGTCCTCCGGCAGCGGGTAGGCCCAGACGGCGCCCTGCTCGGGCGTGACGACGGTGGGGGCTGCCGCCGCGATCGGTGCGTAGCGCAGCAGGTCCTGCTGGTCGCTGGTGGACTGCAGCTGGAGCCGGGAGAGCAGGGCGTGGTCCATCCGCATGCCGCCGGACGCGCAGTTCTCGATCACCAGGTCCGGATGCCGCTCCAGGATGCCCTCCAACCAGGCGAGTTGGGCCCGGTTGTGGCCGAGCAGACCGGCCGCCGGAGCCTCTCCCGGATGGCTGCTGGTGCCGGAGCCCGGGTCGGTGTTGTGGTCGAGCTTGAGGTAGCCGACGCCCCACTCACCGACCAGGCGGTCCACCACCCGGTCCAGGTGGGCGCGGGCGGCCGGGTGGCGCAGGTCGAGGTGGTACCGGCCGCCGCCCTCCTCCACCCGCCGGCCGTCCCGGCGGAAGAACGCCTCCTCCGGAAGGGACCCGGCCACCGGGCTGTTCACCCCGACCGCCTCCGGCTCCAGCCACAGGCCGGGGACCATGCCCCGTTCCCGGACGCGGTCCAGGACCTCGTGGATCCCCGTCGGCCCGGGGAAGCGGGAGGCCGACGGTTCCCAGGCGCCGACGGAGCTCCACCAGTTGTCGCCGTCGTCGTACCAGCCGGCGTCGATGACGAAGTACTCCGCGCCGGCCTCGGCGGCGGCGTCGACCAGCGGCAGCAGCTTGGCCGTGGTCGGGTCGCCCATCAGGCAGTTCATGTAGTCGTTGAAGATGACCGGCAGCCGGCGGTGGTCCGGGTGCGGCCGGCGGGTGGCGCGACGGTACCGGGTGAGGACGGCGAAGGCACCGTCGGGGCCGCCGTCCGCGGCCAGCGCGAGCGCCACGGGCACGGTGCGGAACTCGGCGCCCGGCTCCAGCGGGTGGCGCCAGCCGTGGTCGGCGTCCTCGGGGCCGTACAGCGCCGCGTACGCGGTGTCATCGCGCACACCGCACTCCCAGCGCCAGCCGCCTCCGTTGTGCTCGATCTGCCACAGCCAGGTGCGGCCGGACTCGCGGTCCGTCAGGCCGCCCATCGGCAGGTGTCCGCAGCTGGACCACACGCCCTGCCCGGCCACGACGCGGGTGCTGCGGCCGGCGGTGGTGTGGAAGCGGCCGCTCCGCTCGGGCGAGGACACCCGCAGCGGCTGGCGCTGCCAGCGGCATTCGGCGAACCACTCGTTCTCCGCCCACAGCACGTCGGCGGTGTCCAGGGTCGCCGGGTCGCCCCGGGTGAGGCAGCCCGCCACGAGCGAGCCGACCGACTCCAGGTGCAGCGTCCGCGGTCCGTCGTTGCGCAGCAGCACCTCGCTGCGCAGCACCGGCAGGCCGTCCGGGGACCGATAGACCGCCTCGGCGGTCAGACCGGTCCCCGGCTCGTGGAGTTCGACGGTGAGCACGTGCCAGTCGCCGTCCCGGGACGCGCGGTGGGAGCGATGGCGCAGGCGGGCGCCGAGGACGGAGTTGACGAGGTGCCGGCCCGACCAGTGGCGACCGAGGCCGGCGGTGGTCACCTCCACCAGCGGCAGCGGTGCGCCGGGGCGTGGCGTGGTGGTCTTCTCACCGGGTGCGCCGATGCGGACCAGGCGGGGAGTGCCGTGCTCGCCCAGGGCGATTTCCAGTTCCAGGGCGCCGTGGCCCCAGCGGATCGTCTCGTGCGGGTCGCTCATGGTGGCCTTCCTCGGTCGGGAGGGGGAGACGTGTGAGCGTTCACAACATGCGCAGGACCGCGCAGCCGCCGGGCGCCAGCTCGCTGAGCGTCGCGTCGGTGAGCAGGTCGTGGCCCGGCCGCGGCAGCGGTACGGCCTCGGGGCGGTGGTTGAGCAGCAGGTGCCAGCCGCGGCCGTCCGGGGCGTGCCGGGTCACCGCCTCGACGCCGGGTGGCAGGCCGGGCAGTTCGGGGCCGACGCCGGCCTCCGCGAGCAGCCGGTCGACCAGGGCGGCGTAGCCCGCGTCGTCGAGGCGGGTGGAGAGGTACCAGCCGTGGCCGGAGCCGAAGGCGTGGCGGGTGAGCGCCGGGCTGCCGTCGAGCATGCCGCCGGTGTAGGCGGCGAGAGCCTCGGCGCCCTCGGTGCGCAGGGACTCGCTCCAGGACGTGGCCGTCGAGCCGTCGGAGAGCGTGATCGCGTCGTCCTGCCGCAGCGGGCGGTACTCCTCGACCCGGATCCCGAGCGCCTCGCGCAGGGGTGCGGCCGGGTACCCGCCGAGTCGGGAGTGGAGGCGCTCGTCGACGACGCCGCAGAAGTGCTGGACGAGCAGGGTGCCGCCGTCCGCGACGTAGCGGCGCAGGTGCTCGGCGCCGGCGTCGGTGAGGAGGAACAGGGCCGGGGCGATGACCAGCCGGTAGCGGCCCAGGTCCTGCTCGGGGTGGGCGAAGTCGACGGTCCGGCACGCGTCCCAGAGCGCCCGGTGGGCGCGGCGCAGCGCGGCGAAGTAGTCGAGCTCGGACGACGGGAGGCCGTCGGCCCGCATCGCCCACCAGGCGTCGGAGTCGTGCAGGACGGCGACTTCGGCCCGGACGGTGGAGCCGGCGAGTTCGCCGAGCCGCGCGACGGCCTCGCCGGCCGCCGTGACCTCGCGGAAGATGCGGCTGTCCGGCCCGGCGTGCGGGACCATCGCCGAGTGCCACTGCTCGGCGCCGGCCCGGGACTGGCGCCACTGGAAGAACAGGGCGCCCTCCGAGCCGCGGGCGATGTGGGCGAGCGAGTGGCGCAGGATGTCCCCCGGTTCCTTGGCGAGGACGCGGCCGCCGGCGTAGACGGTGTTGGTGCCCTGTTCCATCAGCAGCCAGGGGGCGCCGCCGGCGATCGAGCGGGCCCGGTCGGCGTCGAAGGCGGCGTGGGCGGCGGCGTCGACGCCGGGTGCGCCGGGGTAGTGGTTGACGGAGACCAGGTCGACCTCCCGGCCGAAGGCCCACAGGTCGAGGGTCTGGTAGCCGGGCAGCATGAGGTTGGTGGTCACCGGGCGGTCGCTGTGGGCGCGGATCGCGTCACGCTGCTCGCGGTAGGCGGCGAGGGTCTCGTCGGACCAGAAGCGGCTGAAGTCCAGCGTCTGGCCGGGATTGTGGTGCCACTGGCTGGTACGGGGCGGGAGGATCTGCTCCCACGAGGTGTAGTGCTGGCTCCAGAAGGCCGTCCCCCAGGCTTCGTTGAGGGCGTCGAGGGAGCCGTGGCGGGCACGCAGCCAGACCCGGAAGGCGGCGGCGGTGTGGTCGCACCAGCAGAGGGTGACGTACTCGTTGTGGACGTGCCACAGGGCGAGCGCCGGGTGGTCGCCGTAGCGTTCGGCGAGGGCGGCGGCGATCCGGCGGGCGGCCCGGCGGTACGCGGGGGCGGTGAGGCAGTAGGTGTCCCGGCTGCCGTGGGTCAGGCGGGTGCCGTCGGGGCGGACGGGCAGGGCGTCCGGGTGGGCCAGGGTGAACCAGGGCGGTGGGGAGGCGGTGGGTGTGGCCAGGTCGACGGCGACGCCGGCCGCGTGGAGGCGGTCGAGGTGGGCGTCGAGCCACTCGAAGTCGTACCGGCCCTCCTCGGGCTCCATCAGGGCCCAGGAGAAGACGCCGACGGTGGCGAGGTTGACCCGCGCCCGGCGCATCAGTTCGTCGTCCTCCTTCCACACCTGGGCGTCCCACTGCTCGGGGTTGTAGTCCCCGCCGTAGGCGAGGCCGCCGAGGCGGTCCGTGAGCCGGCGGATGTCCATCTGGGAACCGTCCTTCTGGGAGTTCCGGGAGTTCGGGGAGTTCGGGGAGTTTCGGGAGTTCCGGGAGTGGGGTCAACTGCGCTGCGGGGCCGGGGCGGTGCTCTCCCGGACCACCAGTTCCGGTGGCATCAGGAGGAGTCGGTCCGCCGGCTCGTCGCCCGCGGCGGTCGCGGCGATCCTCGCCATGACCTGCTCGACGGCGACCTGCCCGAGGTCCTTCCTGGGGCTGGTCACGGAGGTGAGCCGGGGGGAGTGCTGCTCGGCCATCGGGTCGGGGCAGATGGCGATGACGGAGGCGTCCTCCGGCACGGTCCGCCCGCTGGCGCGCAGCAGGCTGAGCAGGGGACCGATCGCGGCCTCGTTCTGGACGACGAAGCCGGTGGTGTCCGGGCGGTCCGCCAGGATGCGGGCGAGGGTGCCGGCGGTGCTCTCGTAGGTGCCCTCGCAGGGCCGGTGGAGGAACCGCAGCTCCCGCCGCTCGGCGCGGGCGCGGAAGCCGTTCAGGGTGCGCTCGGCGTAGCCGGCGTGCCGTCGGTAGACGCGGCTGCTGTAGCCGATGAAGGCCACGTCGCGGTGGCCGAGGTCGGCCAGGTGATCGGCGCACAGGGCGCCGGCGGTGGCGAAGTCGTGGTCGACGCAGGAGAGGCCGGAGGGGTCGTCGGGCAGGCCGATGAGTGCGGCGGGGATCTCCTCGGCGCGCAGGACCGGGATGCGGTCGTCGTCCAGCCGGACGTCCATCAGGATCACGCCGTCGGCGAGTCCGGTGGCGGCGACCCGGCGGACGCCGTCGGGTCCTTCGTCGTTGGTGAGCAGCAGGACGTCGTAGCCGTGCTCGCGGGCCGCCACGGTGACGGCGATGGCGATCTCCATCATGGTGGGGACGTGCACCTCGGGGTGGAGCGGCACCACCAGGGCGATGATGTGCGAGCGCTTGCCGGCCAGGGCCCGGGCGCCCGCGTTGGGGTGGTAGCCGAGGTCCGTGATGGCCTGCTCGATGCGGGTCCTGGTCTCGTCGGAGATCGGGCGCTTGCCGCTGAGGGCGTAGCTGACCGTGCTGGACGAGACGCCGGCGTGCCTGGCCACATCGGCGAGTGTCACCATCGTTCTGCTTCCTTCGTGTCGGTTCCGGTGGGGAGAGGTCCCGGTCGTGCGAGGGGGAGGCCCGCGGCGGGACCGCTCCCGGTCCGTGGGACCCGTCGGGCCCCGGCACGGACGGCTCAGCCCTTGATCGCGCCGGTGAGGACACCGGTGCGCAGGTGCTTCTGCACGAACGGGTACACGATCACCAGTGGTACCAGGGTGAGGACCACGACCGCCATCTGCAGCGACAGGGGTGCGGTCTGCGCGTGGGTCTCCCCGAAGCCCGAGTTGACCGAACCGGGCAGGCCGTTGGCGCGGTTGACGTAGGTGAGCAGCACGTACTGCAACGGCCACTTCTGACTGTCCGTCGGCATGTAGAGCATGACGTTGAAGAAGGAGTTCCAGTACCCGACGGCGTAGAACAGCGCGGTGACGACGGTGACGGCGCGTGAGGTGGGCAGGACGACGGACCACAGGATCCGCCAGTCCCCGGCGCCGTCCATCCGGGCCGCGTCGATCAGTTCGGCGGAGGTCTCCTGGTAGAAGGCGCGCAGCACCAGGATGTTGAAGACGGAGACCGCGCTCGGCAGGATCAGGGCCCAGTACTGGTCGTAGCCGCCGAGGCCGGTGACGACCAGGAAACTCGGGATGAGGCCGCCGCTGATGAACATCGTGACGATCAGCAGCAGCAGGACGAAGCGGTGCCCGAGGGAGCGCGGCCGGGAGAGGCCGTAGGCGCACAGGATGGATACGGCCATGGACAGCGCGGTGCCGACCAGGGTGATGCCCAGGCTCACTCCCAGCGCGGTGACGACCGTCGGGTCACTGAGCATCTGGCGGTACGTCTCGGTGGTCAGGCCGTCCGGCCAGAGCACCAGGCCGCCGGCCCGGTTGATGGCGCCGGGGGTGGAGAAGCTGGTCAGGACGATGATCCAGAGCGGGACGAGGATGACGGCGAGCGTCCCGCCGAGCGTGAGCCCCTTGGCGGCCTGGCCGACGGCGGTGGGCGGCTCCTCCCACGGCGGGCGGGCGGACCGGGCCCGGCGCCGGGCGGCCGCTGCCGCCGTGCGGCGCTTCTCGCGCCGCGATCCCACGGTGAGTGCGTTGGTCATCTGCGGTACAACCCGTCCTCGCCGAAGGCGTGCGCCAGCCGGTTGGCACCCCAGATGAGCAGGAGGGAGACCACGCTCTTGAAGAGCCCGGCCGCCGCGCCGTAGCTGTAGCCGCCGGTGGAGATGCCGTAGTAGAAGGAGAAGGTGTCCAGGACGTCCGCGGCCTCGTGGCCGACGGCGTCCCGCTGGATCAGGAACTGCTCGAAGCCGACGGACAGCGCGTTGCCGAGCCGCAGGACCAGCATCAGCACGATCACCCCGCGCAGGCCCGGCAGCGTGATGTGCCACATCCGCCGCAACCGCCCCGCGCCGTCCGCCGCCGCGGCCTCGTACAGCTCGCTGTTGATCGCGCTCAGCGCGGCCAGGAAGACGATGATCCCCCAGCCCGCCTCCTTCCAGACCGCCTGGGAGGTGACCAGCAGCGCGAAGGTGTGCGGGTTGGTCATGATGTCCCAGGTGCCGATGTCGTGTTGGCGCAGGAACTGGTTGAGCACGCCGGCGCCGCCCAGCATCTGCTGGAAGATCGTGATCGCCAGCACCCACGAGAAGAAGTGCGGCAGGTAGACGACGGACTGGAAGAAGTTGCGGATCCGCTCGCTCACCACCGAGTTGAGCAGCAGGGCCAGGGCGATCGGGACCGGGAAGAACAGGATGAGCTGGACGAAGCTCAGGTACAGCGTGTTCTTCAGCGCGGCCCAGAACGCCGGGTCGCCGAACAACTGCTGGAACTGGTCGAAGCCGACCCATTCGCTGTGCCAGACCCCGACCAGCGGGTCGTACTCCTGGAAGGCGGTGACGATGCCGAACAGCGGGACGTAGTTGAACACCAGGAGCAGGACGACGGCGGGCACCGTCATCAGCAGGAGCGACTTGTCGCGTCGCAGTCTGATCCGCCAGCCGAGCCGCGCGGGGCCGGCCGGGCGCTTCGGTGCCGCGGTGCTCACTGGCCGGCGCCGTACTTGTCGAGGACGTTGTCGGTCATCCACTGCTTGAGCCGCTCCCCGGGCCCGGACCGCCAGCTCGCGATGGCGTCCTGCACGTCGGAGACCTTCTTCTTGCCGTGGTAGCAGTCCTTGAGGGTGTCGTTGACGCTCGGCGCGGCCGCGGCGGTGGCGAGCGCCTGCGGCATGGTGAAGTTCATGCCCCAGAAGGGCGGCTTGGTGAGGTACTCGACGTTGGCGGCGGACCAGGACGTGTAGTCCTTGGTGACCTGCTCGCCGCCCGGGTTGCTGATCACGGAGCCGGGAGCGGCCAGGAACGGGAAGGTCGTCGCCTGGACGTCCTTCTTGCCCTCGTCGGTGAAGGTCGGCACGCCGTTCACCCGGGTGTGGTGGACGCCCTCGACGCCGTAGTTGACCAGGGTGTATTCGGCCGTGCCGTAGGGGGCGGCGAGGTAGTTCGCGACGGCGAGCAGTTCCTCGATCTGCGCCGGCTTCAGATTGGCGTTGAGGTAGCTGATCATGCTGGCGGCGGCGCCCATGTAGATCACCGGCGTGCCCTTGCCGTCGGCGGTGATGGCGTTGAACGCGCCGCGCCGGTAGTTCGGGTCCGCGGCGACGCCGGACTGGTGGTCGCCCAGGTTCCAGGCGCCCAGTCCACCGCCTCCGATGAGCGACTTTCCGCTGTAGAAGCGGGTGGCCCCGTTGGCGACGTCACCGGCGAGCGCGTCCGGGTGCATGTAGCCCGAGGTGGCCAGCCGGTAGTGCCAGTCGAGGGCCTCCAGGAACTCCTGGGTCTCGAACGGGTGGACCAGCTTGCCGTTGTCGATCCGCCAGTTCATGGGGACGTTCCAGGCGGTCTGGAGATACGTCCACACGTCGTCGAAGGCCCACACGCCCCGCTTGGCGTCGGTCAGTTCCTTGCCGATGTTCATCAGGTCGTCGGCGGACTTCACCTGGTCGGCGGTGATGCCCCGGGCTTCGAGGACGTCCCGACGGTAGAAGGTGGCACCGGGGATGCCGAAGCTGGTGGAGAAGCAGGGGATCCCGTAGAGCTTGTCGCCCCAGACCCCCGTCTGCCAGGCGCCGGTGGGGAGGGAGGCCAGGTTGGGGTACTTCTTGACGTTGTCACCGGACAGGTAGGGGGTCAGGTCCGCGAGCTGGGTGCCGACCAGCCCGCCGGTGTTGAAGTTGGCGTTCAGCCAGGACGGCAGGTTGATCCAGTCCGGCAGCTTCTGGGCGGCGGTCATCGTCGGGATGATGGTGCTGTAGTTGATCCCGTCCGCGGGCTTCATGGTCAGCTCGACCCCGAGCGCCTTGTTCATCGCCTGGTAGAAGGAGTTGCCGACCGGCGGGGCGGTGCCCCACAGCGGGGTGACCGCCGTGTAGCTGCCGCCCTTGCCCGGAACGCCGGAGACGCTGGCGGGCGGGGAGGCCGGGTAGGAGAGGTAGCCCGCGTCGGTCGCGGCATCGGATCCGCCCTGCACGGGGGCTATGTCCGGCTTGACCGCGTTGGCGTTCGGCACGTAGGCGGGCAGGGCCGCCTTCAGGCCTTCCTTGGTGTTCGCAGCGGCCTTCTTGCTCGAGCCGCCGCCGCAGGCGGACAGCAGGGGTGCCATCGCGGCGGCTCCCGCGACCGTGGCGGCGGTACTCAAAAAGCTCCTGCGGTTCATCCCGGATCTCATGGTGGCGTGGCCCCTCTCCGTCGAAGCACAGTCGAAGCACCGAAGCGTCGAAGCGCTTGGATGTTTCGGCGAGACTAACGACGCGTTTCGGGTTGAGCAATAGTCTGAACAAATCCAAAATGGTTTGTGTCATGGGGAGTTGACACTTTCTCCGGAGCGTGCCAGCGTCGAAGCGCTTCGATCCATCGTCGCCGAGCCCAGCCCGCCCGAGGGGTATTCCACGTGAGTTCCGTGCCCGCGTCCGTAGCCGGCCTGCCCGACTTCCGCAATCCCACGCTTCCCCTGCGCAAGCGTGTCGACGACCTGCTCCACCGGCTCACGCTCGACGAGCGGGTCGCGATGCTGCACCAGTACGCGCCGGCCGTCCCGCGCCTCGGTGTCGGCCCCTTCCGCACCGGCAGCGAGGGCCTGCACGGCGTCTCCTGGCTCGGTGTGGCCACGGTCTTCCCGCAGGCCGTCGGCCTCGGCGCCAGCTGGGACGAGGACCTGGTGCGCAACGTCGCCGAGGCCGTCTCGACCGAGCTGCGGGCCTTCCACCACCACCGCCCGCCGGCGGTCGGCACCGCCGAGGAGCGCGGACCCAACTCCCTCCAGGCCTGGGCCCCCGTGCTCAACCTGCTGCGCGACCCGCGCTGGGGGCGCAACGAGGAGGGCTACTCCGAGGACCCGGTGCACACCGCGCGGGTCGGCGAGGCGTTCTGCAACGGCCTCACCGGCGACCACCCGACCTACCTGCGCACCGCCCCCGTGCTCAAGCACTTCCTCGCCTACAACAACGAGGACGACCGCTGCACCACCTCCTCCGGACTGCGCCCGCGCGTCCTCCAGGAGTACGACCTGGCCGCCTTCCGCCCCGTCGTCGCCTCCGGCGCCGCGACCGGCGCGATGGCGGCCTACAACCTGGTCAACGGCCGCCCCTGCCACGTGAGTCCGCTGATCGAGGCGGAGCTGCGCCGCTGGGCCCGGCCGACCGGCCACGAGCTGTTCGTGGTCAGCGACGCCGAAGCCCCCTCCAACCTGGTCGACCCGGAGCACTACTTCGACGACCACGCCGAGTCCCACGCGGCCGCGCTCAAGGCCGGCATCGACAACTTCACCGACCACGGCGAGGACAGCGACACCCCGGTCGGCCGACTGCGCGAGGCGCTGGAACGCGGCCTGATCGATGAGGCCGACGTGGACCGCGCCGTCCGCCGCCAGCTCGAAGTGCGCTTCCGCCTCGGCGAGTTCGACCCCGAGCTGGACCCGTACGCGGGCATCGGCCCCGAGGTGGTCGACAGCCCCGAGCACCGCGCCCTGGCCCGCAAGGCCGCGGCCGAGTCGACCGTGCTGCTCAAGAACGACGGCCTGCTGCCGCTCGACCCGGCCCGCGCGCGCCGGATCGCCGTCATCGGCCCGCTCGCCGACAGCCTCTTCGAGGACTGGTACAGCGGCACCCTGCCGTACCAGGTGACCATCGCCGCCGGCCTGGCCGCGGCCCTCGAAGCCCACGGCGGCGAGATCGTCCAGGTGGAGGGCTCCGACCGGATCACCCTGCGCTCGCGCACCACCGGCGAACTGCTCGGCAAGTCCGCCTTCGACGTGACCGACTGGGGCGGCGGCGCCTCCACCCTGCGCGACGCCGACACCGGCCGCTACCTCGGCCTCCAGGACGACGACACCCTGGCCGCCGACCGGGACGTGATCAAGAGCTGGTTCGTCAAGGAGACCTTCCGGCTCGAACCGGCCGGCCCGGACACCGTGCTGCTGCGCTCCGTGTTCACCGGACGCTACGCCGCCGTGGACCCGAGCGACGGCCGGGTGGCCGTCACCGCCGAGACCGCGGAGGACGCCGAGCACTGGCAGCGCGAGCTGGTGCGCGACGGCGCCGCCGAGGCCCGGGAGGCCGCCGCGACGGCCGACGTCGCCGTGGTCGTCCTCGGCAACCACCCGTTGATCAACGGCCGCGAGACCGAGGACCGCGCCGACATCGACCTGCCCGAGGGGCAGGAGGAACTGCTGCGCGCCGTCGCGGCCGTCCGCCCGGACACCGCGCTGGTCGTGATGAGCAGCTACCCGTACGCCCTCGACTGGGCCGACGAACACCTGCCCGCCGTGGTGTGGACCTCCCACGGCGGGCAGGAGACAGGACACGCGCTGGCCGCCGTGCTGCTCGGCGAGGCCGAGCCCGCCGGCCGCCTGCCGCAGACCTGGTACCGGGGCGACGACCCGCTGCCCGCCCCGCTCGACTACGACATCATCAAGGCCGGCTGGACCTACCAGTACCACCGGTCCGCGCCGCTCTACTCCTTCGGCCACGGCCTGTCCTACACCGACTTCGCCTACCGCGACCTGCGCCTGTCGCAGCCGTCGATCGCCCAGGACGGCTCGGTCGAGGTCACCGTGACCCTGGAGAACGGCGGAGCACGGTCCGGCAGCGAGGTGGTCCAGGTCTACGTCCGCGCCCTGGAGGCCCGCTACCAGGCACCCCGGTTGCGCCTGGCCGACTTCCGCAAGGTCCGGCTGGAGCCGGGGGAGAGCCGTGAACTGGCCTTCCGGCTGTCCGCCGACCAGCTCGCCCACTGGTCCGTCGCCACCGGCGACTTCGCCGTCGACCCCGGCGGCTACCAGGTGATCGTCGCCCGCAACGCCGACCACCCCGTCCTCACCGCGCCGCTGACCGTGACCGGGGCACCCGCCGCGCCCCGAGCGGGCGCCGGACACCGGATCCTGGCCGTCGACTTCGACGACTACGAGGACATCACCATCGCCGACGCCACCCGCTCCACCGGTGACGCCGTCACGGCCACCGATCCCGCGCAGCCCGCGACGCTCCTCTTCCGCGAGGTCGACCTCTCCGGGGCCGCGACGATCGAGGTCGAGACCGCCCGCGAGGGCGCCGGCACGGGCGGGGCGCGGCTCGAAGTCCGGGTGGGCGGCCGGCTTCTGGCCGAGATCGACGTGCGCGTGACCGGCGACCGCTACGCCTGGACCAGCACCACCGCCGAGCTCGCCGCCCCGCTCCACGGCGTGCACGACCTGAGCCTGACCCTGCACGGCGACTTCCGGCTCTCGGCCTTCCGCTTCGGCGCGGGCGGCTGAGGCCTCCGCCCCACAGACCGGCGGTCCGCTCATGGGGGGCGGACCGCCACCCATTCCCGCCCGGCTCCCCGGCCGGGCGATCCCGCACGCCGCAACCGTTGCGACCCCGCAGTCACCCGCCGTCCGGAGGCGGCCCGCATGTCACTGCTCACCCCCCACCACCTGACCTCGAACTCGCAACACCCAGAGGAGGCCCCCGTGCCGTTCACCGACTTCGGAGTCGACGAACTCGGCGACTACCGGCCCGAGTCGACCATCCCGCAGGACTTCGACGAGTTCTGGCAGCGCACCCTCACCGAGGCCCGCACGCACGGCGGGGCGGTCAAGGCCGAACGCGTCACCGCGCAGTACGGACTGCGCACCGTCGAGGTCGACGACGTACGGTTCCCCGGCTGGAACGGCGAGCCGGTGGCCGCCTGGCTGCTGCGCCCGCGCGGCGCGGCCGGCCCGCTGCCGGTCGTCGTCACCTACATCGGCTACTCCGGCGGCCGCGGGCTGCCCACCGAGCACCTGCTCTGGTCCGCCGCCGGCTACGCCCAGCTCGTCGTGGACAGCCGGGGACAGGGCCACGACACCCCGGACCGGACCGCGGGCGACGGCACCCAGTGGGTCGGAGGCTTCATGACCCGCGGCATCGACTCTCCGGAGAGCTACTACTACCGGCGGCTGATGACCGACTGCGTGCGCGCCGTGGACGCCGTCGCGGAGCTGCCCGGTCTGGACGCCGACCGGATCGTCGTGGCCGGCGGCAGCCAGGGCGGCGGCCTGGCGCTCGCCGTCGCCGGGCTCACCGGGGACCGGGTGGCCGCGGTGATGCCCGACGTCCCGTTCCTGTGCCACTACCGCGAGGCCGCGCGGATCTCCCTGGACGGGCCGTACCAGGAGCTCGTCAACTACCTGCGCTGGCACAGCCGGCACCGCGTGCAGCCGGCCTTCGCCACCCTCGACTACTTCGACGGCGTCAACTTCGCCCAGCGGGCCACCGCGCCCGCCCTGTTCAGCGTCGGCCTGATGGACCCGGTCTGCCCGCCCCGCACGGTCTACGCCGCCTTCAACCACTACGCGGGGGAGGACCGCACCATGACGGTGTGGCCCTTCGCCGACCACGCCGGCGGCTGCGGCTCCAACCCGCCCGTCCAGCTGTCCTGGCTGCGCGAGCGCGGGCTGGCACCGGAGCTGTGACCTCCGTGCCCGATCACCGAGAGACCAGGGAGATGCACCGAATGGGCACGTTAACATTCCCGGGACTGCCCCCCGGCTTCCACTTCGGCGCCGCCACCGCCGCCTACCAGATCGAGGGCGCCCACGACGAGGACGGCCGCGGCCCGTCCATCTGGGACACCTTCAGCCGCACCCCTGGCCGCACCCTCGGCGGCGCCACCGGCGACACCGCCTGCGACCACTACCACCGCTACCCCGAGGACATCGCCCTGCTGCGCGAGCTCGGCGTCGACGGCTACCGCTTCTCGATCTCCTGGCCGCGCCTGTTGCCGCAGGGCACCGGCCCGGTCAACCCGAAGGGCCTGGACTTCTACGACCGGCTGATCGACGAACTGCTGGCCGCCGGCCTCGCGCCCGCCGCCACCCTCTACCACTGGGACCTGCCCCAGACCCTGGAGGACCGTGGCGGCTGGCGGGTGCGGGAGACCGCCGAGGCCTTCGCCGAGTACGCGAACGTCGCCGCCGACCGCTACGGGGACCGGGTCGAGCGCTGGATCACCCTCAACGAGCCGTTCTGCTCCGCCTTCGTCGGCTACGCCGAGGGCCGGCACGCGCCCGGCGCCCGGGAGGGCCGCGGGGCGCTGGCGGCCGCCCACCACCTGCTGGTCGGTCACGGCCTGGCCGTACGGGAGCTGCGCGTCGCCGGCGCCCGCGAGGTCGGCATCACGCTCAACCTCGACCGCCTGCACGCCGCCTCCGACCGGCCCGAGGACCTCGCCGCCCTGCGCCGGGCCGAGGTGCTGCACAACGAGGTCTGGACCGAGCCGCTGTTCGCCGGGCGCTACCCCGAGCACGAGGCCGAGACCTGGGAGGGCCTGGCCGACGGCCCCTGGCGCCGACCGGGGGACCTCCAACTCATCGGTGTGCCACTGGACTTCGTCGGCATCAACTTCTACCGGCCGGCCACCGTCGAGGCGGCCCCGCACCGCGCGGACGACCCCGGACTGCGCACCGCCATGGACATCGGCGTCGCCGAGCCCAACCCGTACGGGACCCGGCTCACCACCATGGGCTGGCCCGTCGTCCCGTCCGCGTTCACCGAACTGCTCTGCGACCTCGACGCCCGCTACCCGCAGCTCCCGCCGGTCTGGATCACCGAGAACGGCTCCGCCGAGGCCGACAGCGTCACCCCCGACGGCCAGGTGCACGACGAGGAACGGATCGACTACCTGGCGAGCCACCTCGCCGCCGTCGCCGACGCCATCGCGGCCGGCGTCGACGTGCGCGGCTACTACGTCTGGTCCCTGCTGGACAACTTCGAGTGGGCCCGCGGCTACGAGCAGCGCTTCGGCCTGGTCCGCGTCGACTACGACACCCTGACCCGAATCCCCAAGGACAGCTACCACTGGTACCGGGGCCTGATCACCGCGCACCGCGCGCGGACGGAGGAACGTGCCCGATGAAGTTCACCGACGGCTACTGGCTGATGCGCCCGGGCGTCACCGCGCGCTACGCCACCGAGGTCGCCGACGTCCGAACCGGCGAGGACCGGATGACCCTCTACGCGCCCGTCAGACACGTGCGCGGCCGTGGTGACACGCTCAACAGTCCACTGCTGACCGTCGAGTGCTGGTCCCCGGCCGAGGGCGTGATCGGGGTGCGCGCCACCCATCACGCCGGCTCGGTGCGGCGCGGGCCGGAGTTCGCCCTACCCGGCGCCGAACAGGGCAACGGAAAGGTGCGCCGGGACGGCGACGTGGTGGAACTGAGCTCCGGCGAACTGACACTGCGGGTGGACACGTCCAAGCCCTGGCAGCTGGAGTTCACCGCCGGCGGCCGGGTGCTCACCACGGTGGGCGAGCGAGGCACCGGCTTCGTCACCGACGCCGACGGCCGCCACCACATGCTCGGACAGCTCGCCCTCGGCGTCGGCGAACTGGTCTACGGCCTGGGGGAGCGGTTCACCCCGTTCGTCCGCAACGGCCAGGTGGTGGACATCTGGCAGGCGGACGGCGGCACCAGCAGCGAACAGGCGTACAAGAACGTCCCCTTCCACCTGACCAACCGGGGCTACGGCGTCTTCGTCAACCACCCCGGCAAGGTCAGCTACGAGATCGGCTCCGAAGCCGTCGGCCAGGTGCAGTTCAGCGTCGAGGACCAGTCGCTGGAGTACTTCGTCGTCCACGGCCCCACCCCCAAGCGGATCCTGGAGCGCTACACCGCCCTCACCGGCCGCCCCGCGCTGCCACCGGCCTGGGCGCTCGGCCTGTGGCTCACCACCTCCTTCACCACCGACTACGACGAGGCCACCGTCAACCGCTTCGTCGGCGGCATGGCCGAGCGCGGCATCCCGCTCAGCGTCTTCCACCTGGACTGCTTCTGGATGCGCGAGTACCAGTGGTGCGACTTCGTCTGGGACCCGGACACCTTCCCGGACCCGGCCGGCATGCTGGCCCGGCTCAAGGAGCAGGGCCTGCGCATCTCGGCCTGGATCAACCCGTACATCGCGCAGAAGTCGGAGCTGTTCGCCGAGGGACTGCGCGAGGGCTTCCTGGTGCGCCGCCCGGACGGCAGCGTCTGGCAGTGGGACCTGTGGCAGCCGGGCATGGCCCTGGTGGACTTCACCAACCCCGCCGCCCGCGACTGGTACACCGGCAAGCTGCGCACCCTGCTGGACATCGGCGTCGACTGCTTCAAGACCGACTTCGGCGAGCGCATCCCCACCGACGTGGTCTGGCACGACGGCTCCGACCCGGAACGGATGCACAACTACTACACCCACCTCTACAACAACACGGTGTTCGAGCTGCTCCGCGAGGTGCGCGGCGAGGGGGAGGCGCTGCTGTTCGCCCGCTCCGCCACCGTGGGCGGCCAGCAGTTCCCGGTGCACTGGGGCGGCGACTGCGAGTCGCACTTCAACGCCATGGCGGAGTCGCTGCGCGGGGGCCTGTCCCTCGGGCTGTCCGGCTTCGGCTTCTGGAGCCACGACATCGGCGGCTTCGAGGGCACCCCGACCCCCGCCGTCTTCAAGCGCTGGACCCAGTTCGGCCTGCTCTCCTCGCACAGCCGGCTGCACGGCAGCAAGTCCTACCGGGTGCCGTGGGACTTCGGCGAGGAGGCCGTCGAGGTCACCCGCGAGTTCACCCTGCTCAAGCACCGTCTGGCGCCCTACCTCCAGCGCGCGGCCCAGCAGGCGCACGCCACCGGACTCCCGGTGATGCGCGCGATGGTGCTGGAGTTCCCGGACGACCCGGCCGCCGCCGCGCTCGACCGGCAGTACCTGCTCGGCGACGACCTGCTCGTCGCCCCGGTCTTCACCGAGGACGGAACGGTCGAGTACTACGTGCCCGAGGGCACCTGGACCAACTTCCTGACCGGCGACCAGGTCACCGGCCCGCGCTGGGTGCGCGAACAACACGGCTTCCACACCCTGCCGCTGCTCGCCCGCCCCGACTCCGTCATCCCGCTCGGCGCGGACGACCAGCGCCCGGTCTCCGCCTGGGCGGAGGGCGTCGAACTGCGCGTCCACGCCTTCGCCGACGGCGCCGAGCGCACCGTCGTCATCCCGCGCGCCGACGGCCCCGGCGAGACCGCCCGCTTCCAGCTGCGCCGCACCGGCGACCGGCTCCGGGTCACCACCGACAGCCCGCACCCCTGGCAGCTGCGGATCGGCGGCCCGGACGGCGCCCTGCACATCAGCCCGGCCGGCACCCCCGAGGCCGAACTGCACTACCCGGCCTGAGTCCGTGCCCCCGAACGCGGGGGCCCCGCGCGTCACCGCATGGACGTGCGGGGTCCCGCCCCCTTCCGCTTGGCACCCGGGGCGGGTACGCCCTCGACGAGGTCACCGAGCCCCGGTTGGTCCACTTCGACCCCTGGCCGGGCAACGTCTTCATCCGGCCGGGTGGCGCCGAACAGGCCCGGATCACCGGCCTCATCGACCACGAGCGGGCGTTCTGGGGCGATCCGGCCGCCGAGCTGGTCTCCCTGGCCTTCGGCGGTGACACCGGCCCGGACAGCCCGCTCCTCACCGGCTGCGCCGGAGCCGGCGGCAGCCTCGACCCCGGCCCCGCCCTCCGCCACCGAGTGGCCCTCTACCAGCTCTACCTGGGCCTGCTGCTGGTCGTGGAGTGCGCCCCGCGCGGCTACGGCGAGGACCACCTCGCGTTCTGCCGCCGGATGCTCGCCGACGCCATCGCCCGGCTCCGGGCGCTGGGATAGCTATGACAACCAGAAGAGCAGAGGAGTCACCCTTGTCCTACAGCATCCGCGCGGGCGGTCTGGAACGGCACACCGCCGCGGAGATCCTCCGCATCGAGCCCTGGGGACCGGACGCCGTCCGGGTGCGCGCCTCGTCCGGGACCCTCGACCCCGCCGCCCCCGGCGCGCTGGAGAACCCCTCGCCCTGCCCGCACGCCCAACCGTCCGTCTCGGACGACGGTCGCGCCCGCCTGGTCAACGGCCGCATCGCCGTCGAGGCCGCGGCGGACGGTCGGCTGAGGTTCCGCCACGCCGTGTCGGGCCGCGAACTCCTCGCCGAGTGCAGCCCGCACGCCCACCACGCCGGCTCCCGCGTCCACGCGCCGGGCGGCCGGACGGAACAGTCCTTCGACGCCTACGACGGTGAACGGCTGCACGGCCTGGGGCAGCACCTGCACGGGCGCCTGGACCAGAAGGGCTGTGTGATCGACCTCGTCCAGGCCAACACCGTCTCGGCCGTCCCCTTCCTGCACTCCTCGCGGGGCTACGGGCTGCTGTGGAACAACCCCGCCACGGGCCGCGTCGAACTGGGCGCCGACACCACCCGGTGGACCGCCGACTGCGGCGGGCGCATCGACTACTGGATCACCGCCGGCGACACCCCGGCCCAGATCCTGGACTCCTACACCCGGGCCACCGGACGCCCGCCCCTGCTCCCCGAATGGGCCTCCGGCTTCTGGCAGTCGAGGCTGCGCTACCGCACCCAAGCCGAACTCCTGGCGGTGGCACGGCAGTACAAGGAACGTGGACTGCCGCTGTCCGTCATCGTCTGCGACTTCTTCCACTGGCCGAGGATGGGCGACTGGCGCTTCGAGGAGAGCGAGTGGCCCGATCCCGCCGCCATGGTCAAGGAGTTGTCGGACCTCGGAGTGAAGCTCGCCGTCTCGGTGTGGCCCACCGTCGAGCCCGGCAGTGACGCGTACGACGGGCTGCGCTCGGCCGGACACCTGGTACGGGACGCGGGTGGCGGCCTGCTCACCTTCCCGTGGCCGTCCCGGTACGGCGGTGAGGCGCTGATCCGCCCGATGGCCTACTACGACGCCACCCACCCCGGAGCCCGCGCCGCGCTGTGGCGGCGGTTGGACGACAACTACCGTTCGCTGGGCGTGGCCTGCTTCTGGCTGGACGCCTGCGAGCCCGACCTGCCCCCGGGCATCGCCGAGCGCGCCGTCTACGCGGCCGGGCCCGCCGCCGAGGCCGCGAACCTCTACCCGCTGGAGCACGCCCGAGGGGTGGCCGACGGCCTGCGCGCGGCGGGCGAGGACCGGCCGCTGTCGCTGGTCCGCTCCGCGTGGGCGGGCAGCCAGCGGCACGGGGCCCTGCTGTGGTCCGGTGACATCCCCACCACCTTCGACTCCCTCGGACGCCAGATCAGGGCCGGGCTGAACGTCGCGATGAGCGGCATCCCCTGGTGGAACACCGACATCGGCGGCTTCCTCGGCGGCGACCCGGACGACCCCGCGTACCGCGAACTGCTGATCCGGTGGTTCCAGTACGGCACCTTCAGCCCCGTCATGCGGCTGCACGGGGACCGCGAGCCCAACTACCCCGCCTTCGCCACGGACGTGACCGGCGGGCCCAACGAGGTCTGGTCGTACGGGGAGCAGGCGTACGGCATCCTCCGCGACCACCTGCTGCTGCGCGAGCGCCTGCGACCGTACCTGCGGCGGCTGTCCGAGGACGCCCACCGCACCGGCGCCCCGCCGATGCGCCCGCTGTTCTTCGACTTCCCGGAGGACGAACGCGCCTGGGACGTGGACGACCAGTTCCTGCTCGGCCCCGATCTGCTGGTGGCCCCCGTCCACGAGGCCGGCGCCCGCTCCCGCCGGGTCTACCTGCCGGCCGGCACCCGCTGGCTCGACCCGGTCGGCGGCCGCGCCCTGGAGGGCGGTACGACGCTGGATGCCGAGGCCCCGCTGGAACGCATCCCCGTCTTCGTCCGCGAAGGGGCCGAGGTCGCGGGCAGCCTCGTCTGACGCCGGCCGGGGCCGGTCAGCCCCCGCCCATCCCGCCCTGGGCGGCGACCATGGTCAGGTTCAGCCCGCTCACCGCCCGGGCCAGGCCCGGGGCCTCGTCGGCGAGCCGACCGGTGAGCGCGGCGATCCGCCTGCCGTGGGCCCTGCGGTCGTGCCCCGAGAGCACCAGCCGCAGGTGCCCGTGGGCGGCCAGCGCCGCGAGGACCGCGTCGGTGAACGGCACCGCGGCGACCGGTGCGCCGCCGCGGACGACCTCGGCCACCCGCACCTGGAGGTCCAGGGCCTCGCGCGGATCGTCCACCGCCACCGTCCGCTGCGGCGCGACCGGGCCGTAGGGGTCGCGGTCGGCCACGGTCACCACGCCGAGCACCGCGAGCCGCTCCTCGACGGCCTCCAGGGTGTCGTCGCGGCTGCGCCTGATCCACGCCTTCCAGGAGCGGGGCGGCTCGCCCACCTCCGCGAGCAGCGCGTCCAGGACCGGGTCCCCGGTGGCGGCGGCGGAGACGATCCGCACCCGTCCCGCCCCGTCCGCGGCGACGGCGCCCCGGTGGGCGAGCTCGGCCAGGGCGGCGGCGCGCACCAGGAAGCCGGCCCGGGTGCGGTCCTGCAGGGACTGCGCCCGGGTGTCGAAGGCCAGCAGGTAGGCGTCCAGATGGAGTCCTCGGCTCATGGCACCGACGATACGGCGCGCCGGCCAGTCCGCCATCGACCTGCGGGACGACCCGTCCTCCACCTGCCGGAGCACGCGCGAGCGGAGGGTCGGACCTCCGAGCGGTGCCGGCTACGTCCCCACGGTCGGGTGCGCGGTGAAGCTGAACCGGTCGCCCCGGTAGAGCGAGTGGACGCACTCCACCGGGGTGCCCGAGCGGTCCCGGGTGACCCGGCGGGGGCACCGGTCCCGGTCAGCGGGCGCCGAGGAGGTGTTCGAGGGCGAGCTGGTCCAGCTGCTCGAAGGCCATGCCGCGCCGGGCGGCGGCGTCCACGTCGAACTCCTCGAAGGCGGAACGGTCCGCCAGCAGCCCGGCCAGGCCGTCCTCGGCCGTGGGGCGGGCGAGTTCGGGCAGGCGGGAGGCGGCGAGCGCCGCCTGGACCTCCGGATCGGCCCGGAAGGCGCGGGAACGCTCCGCCAGCAGCAGGTAGTTGCGCATGCAGCCGGCCGCCGAGGCCCAGACGCCGTCGAAGTCCTCGGTGCGCGGCGGCTTGAAGTCGAAGTGCCGGGGGCCGTCGTAGCCGGCCGACTCCAGCAGGTCGACCAGCCAGAAGGCCTGCCGCAGGTCGCCCGCGCCGAAGCGCAGGTCCTGGTCGTACTTGATGCCGGACTGGCCGTTGAGGTCGATGTGGAACAGCTTGTCGTGCCACAGGGCCTGGGCGATGCCGTGCGGGAAGTTGAGCCCGGCCATCTGCTCGTGGCCCACCTCCGGGTTGAGGCCGACCCGCTCGGGGCGCTCCAACGCGTTGATGAACGCCAGGGCGTGGCCGACGGTGGGCAGCAGGATGTCGCCGCGCGGCTCGTTGGGCTTGGGCTCGATCGCGAAGCGCAGGTCGTAGCCCTGCTGTTCGACGTACTCGCCGAGCAGGTCGAAGGCCTCCTTGAGCCGGTCGAGCGCGGTCCGCACGTCCTTGGCCGCGCCGGACTCGGAGCCCTCGCGCCCGCCCCAGGCGACGTAGACCGAGGCGCCGAGTTCGACGGCCAGATCGATGTTGCGGATGGTCTTGCGCAGCGCGTAGCGGCGGACGTCGCGGTCGTTGGCGGTGAAGGCGCCGTCCTTGAACACCGGGTGGGTGAAGAGGTTGGTGGTCGCCATCGGGACCTTCAGTCCGGCGGCGTCCAGGGCGGCGCGGAAGCGCTTGACGGTTTCCTCGCGGGTGGCCTCGCCCGCGCCGGAGGGGATCAGGTCGTCGTCGTGGAAGGTGACGCCGTAGGCGCCGAGTTCGGCCAGGCGCTGGACGGTCTCGACCGGGTCGAGGGCGGGGCGGGTCGCGTCGCCGAAGGGGTCGCGCCCCTGCCAGCCGACGGTCCACAGACCGAAGGTGAACTTGTGCGCCGGGGTGGGGGAGAGGGTGTCGCTGGACATGGAGCGGCTCCGGATCAGTGCCAGGGGGTGTTTGTCAGGACTCTCAACAAATTAGTATGCCGGAACGTCAGAAGGAAACCCCCGCACCGGAGGAACGCATGGCTGAGCAGCGTGTCGTGATCGGCTTCGACAGCTCGACGCAGTCCACCAAGGCCCTCGCCGTCGACCTCGACACCGGCACCGTGCTGGGCCGGGGCCGTGCCCCGCACAGCGTCAGCACGGGCGCCGGCCGCGAGAGCGACCCCGAGCAGTGGTGGCGGGCGCTCGGCGAGGCCGCGGCGGCGACGGGCTGGGCGGACCGCGCGGCCGCCGTCTCGATCGCGGGCCAGCAGCACGGCCTGGTCACCCTGGACGCGGCCGGGGCGCCGGTCCGCCCGGCACTGCTCTGGAACGACGTCCGCTCCGCGCCCCAGGCCGCCGAGTTGAAGGCCGCGATCGGTGCGACGGAGCTCGCCCGCCGCACCGGCAGCGTCCCCACCGCCGCCTTCACCGCCCCCAAGTGGGCCTGGCTGCGCGCCCACGAACCCGCCGCCGCCGAGCGAGCCGCCGCCGTCCGCCTCCCGCACGACTTCCTGACCGAGCGGCTGACCGGTGAGCCGGTCACCGACCGGGGCGACGCCTCCGGAACCGGCTGGTGGGGCCCGGACGGCTACGACCAGGACGTCCTCGCCCGCATCGGCCTCGACCCGGCCCTGCTGCCCGAGGTCCTGCCCCCGGGCGCCCGGGCCGGTGCCGTCCGCCCCGGGACGCCGCTGCGCGAAGGGACGCCGGTGGCCACCGGCACCGGCGACAACATGGCCGCCGCCCTCGGGCTCGGCCTGCTCCCCGGGCAGCCCGTGCTCAGCCTCGGCACCTCCGGCACCGTCTACGCCGTCGGCCGCAGCAGGCCCGCCGACCCGACCGGCACCGTCGCGGGCTTCGCCGACGCCCTCGGCGGCTGGCTGCCGCTCGCCTGCACGCTCAACTGCACCCTCGCCGTCGACCGCTTCGCCGCCCTGCTCGGACGCGGCCGCGACGAGGTCGAGGAAGGCGGCACCGCCGTCGTCCTGCCCTACCTCGACGGCGAGCGCACCCCGGACCTCCCGGACGCCTCCGGCCTGGTCCACGGGCTGCGCCACGACACCACCCCGGGGCAGCTGCTCCAGGCCGCCTACGACGGCGCCGCCCACGCCCTGCTCGCCGCGCTGGACGGCGTGCTGCGCGCGGGCGGCGCGGATCCGGCGGGCGACGAACCGCTGCTGCTGATCGGCGGCGGCGCCCGCGGGCGGGCCTGGCAGCAGACCGTGCTGCGGCTCTCCGGCCGGGCCGTCCAGGTGCCCGACGCGCGGGAACTGGTCGCGCTCGGCGCCGCCGCCCAGGCCACCGCACTGCTCACCGGTGAGCCGACCGACGCGGTGGCACGGCGCTGGCGGACGGCCCGCGGTCCGGTGCTGGACCCGGTGAAGAAGGACGAGGACGCGCTGATGCGGATCGGCGATACCCTGCGTCGGTCCGGGGCCTTGCAGGGTGCCCCGGTCGGGGACCGGTAGGAGGAGCGGCGCGTGACGGTGGTCGGCAAGGTGGGCAGCAGCGGGGAGAACGGGCCCGCGTCGCTCCAGGACATGCGGCGGCAGAACCTGGCGGTAGTCCTCGGCGCGGTCGCCGCGCACGGCCCGCTCTCCCGCGCGGACGTCTCCGGGCGCGTCGGTCTGACCAGGGCGGCCGTCTCCTCGCTGGTCGACGAGCTGATCGGGCGCGGCGCGGTGACCGAGGCGGCGGCCACCGCCAGCGGACGGGTCGGCCGACCCGGACGGGCACTGACCGTGAGCGGTGCGGGCCCGGCGGGCCTCGGCCTGGAGATCGGCGTCACCCACCTCGGCGCGTGCGTGGCGGACCTGCGCGGTGAGCCGCGGGTGTGGCGCCGGGTGGAACAGGCCAACGCGGACCGGCCCGCCGGGAAGGTCCTGGCGGAACTCGCCGCGCTGGCCGCCGAGGCGGAGGCCGAGGCCGCCGCCCTCGGGCTGCGCGTCGAGGGCCGCGTCCTGGCCGTGCCCGGCGTCGTGCCGAACGGCCCCCGCGGACTGATCGAGCGCGCGCCCAACCTCGGCTGGCACGGCGTCCGGCTCACCGACCACTGGCCCGAACCGGACACCGTGCCCGAGCCGGAGAACGAGGCCAACCTCGGTGCGCTGGCCGAGTACTGGAACGCCGGGAACCCGGTGGAGACCTTCGTGCACGTCTCCGCCGGGGCCGGCATCGGTGCCGCCCTGGTCATCGACGGGCGACTGTTCCGGGGCGCCCGCGGCTTCGCCGGCGAACTCGGCCACATCCCGGTGCACTCGGACGGCCCCGGCTGCGCCTGCGGCGCCCGCGGCTGCCTCGAGCAGTACGCGGGCGAGGCGGCCGTGCTGCGCGAGGCCGGTCTCGCGCAGCAC
>NZ_JBSFGK010000085.1:0-34878 GCF_053596495.1 Kitasatospora sp. NPDC001683 | reverse complement strand
ACGCTGCTGGCGGCGCTGCCGAGGATCCTGGCCGAGCGGCCGGGGGTGCGGCTGCTGGTCGCGGGCAAGGGCGACGAGGAGGAGGGGCCGACTTCCCACTCCGGGGCGGTGGCGTTCCACCTCAGACGGGCGCCGTGGCCGGGGACGCCCAGTCCCCCTCCCGCGTCCCCACCCTGCGCGCGGGCACCCCGGCCCAGATCTCGCCGGGCCCGGTCGAGCGGGTGAGCACCGAGTTGGCGCCCACGATGGTGCCCGCCCCGACGGTCAGCACGCCCTCCTTGCACACCACCTTGGCGCCCGCGCACAGCACCGCGCCGTCCTCGACCACCACCCGCCGCATCGCGCTCGCCTCCTGGGGCACCCACGGGTCGGCCCGGCCGATGGTCACGCCGTTGTAGAGCGTCACGTCCGCCCCGAGCGTGGTGTACGGATGCAGGACGGTGCCGAAGCCGCGGTGGAACACGGTGAGCCGGGGCCCGATCTCGCAGGCGGCCGGCACCTCCATCCCGTAGAGCGCGAGCGCCTCCTGGACCAGGCGGCCCAGGAGGCGGTGACGTCGGCGGTAGACGAGTGCGGTGACGAGTGACATCCACCCATTGTGTCCGGGTGCTCACTTCTCGTGGTCGGATTACTTGAAGTCGGGCACCGCGGTGTCGTTCTTGAAGGCGTCGAAGACCTGCTTGGACTTGTTGGTGTCCCACAGCACCGCCGACTCGCCGGTCTTGGTCCGGTAGTCCGCGTTGCCGATCGGGACGGTCAGGCTCTTGCCGCCGCCGCCGTTGACGTCCTTCATGGCGAGGAAGAGCGAGCCCAGGTCGGTCAGCCCGCAGTCGTCGTCGACGATCAGGGTGCCGAGCGCCGAGTCCACCAGCGGGTAGAAGGTGAACGGGTTGAGCACGGTGCCCGGGGTGGCGGCCTGGTGGGCGAGGGCGCCGAGGAACTTCTGCTGGTTGCGCATCCGGCCGAGGTCCTGGTCGGCCATCTGGTGGCGCTGGCGGACGAAGGCCAGGGCCTGGACGCCGTTGAGGGTCTGGTCGCCGGCCTTGAGGTCGAGGCCGGAGTCCTTGTCCTTGATGTCCTGGTCGATGTGCATCTCGACCCCGCCGATGGAGTCGACGATGCCGGCGAACCCGGCGAAGCCGATCTCGGCGTAGTGGTCGATGTGGATGCCGGTGTTCAGCTCGACGGTCTGCACCAGGAGCCGCCCGTTGCCGTTGGCGAAGGCCGAGTTGATCTTCGAGGTGGTGGCCTTGACGGTCTTCCCGCTGCTCGTCCTGTACTCGGGGATCGGCACCCAGGAGTCGCGCGGGATGCTCATCAGCGTGTTCCCGTTGTCCCCGATGTGCAGGATCATCATCGAGTCGCTGCGCTTGCCCTCGACGTCGTGGCCGGTGTGCATGGTGTCCATCTGGGACTCGCTGAGGCCCTCGCGGCTGTCGGAGCCGACGATCAGCCAGTTGGTGCCCTTGCCGGCGGCCGGGCGGCCCGGGTAGTCGGCCAGCACGTTCTCGTGGTTGAGCTTGGAGCCCGCCCAGAACCAGGTGGAGACGGCGGTCACCATGACGGCGATCAGCAGGCTGAAGACCGTCCACTTCACGATCCGCCGCCGCGGCCAGCGCCGGGCCTGCGCACCCGCCGGCCGGGCACCGCCGGGACCGCCCGGACCGCCCGGCCGGCCCGGACCGCCCGGCCGGCCGGGACCGCCCGGGCCACCGGGACCGCTGGGGCCCGGCCGCCCGGGGCCGCCGGGGGCGGTCTGCGGCGGGACGCCGGGGTGGGACGGCCCCGGCTGCCGCGGAGCGGGCGGCGCCGCCGGTCCGCGCGGGTTCAGCGAGGCCGGCAGCGGCGGCTCGGCCGCCGCACCGCCGCCGTTGCCGCCGTACGGGTTCCCGCCGCCGCCCGGGCGGCCCTCCTGCCACGTGTTCATGCCGTCGAGGATGCCCGAACCCGGTGCCAGTGACTCCCCCCGGGGCCCCCGCCAGGCCTCTTGTAGCAGTTTTGATGCACGTACCGGATCGTTCCGGCGTGAAACGCGCCCGTCACCCGCGTTCCGACCGCCGAAACGATTCTTGACCGCCGCGAAGGCAGCGTGTTTGCATTCCGGGCATGGACCAGGGTCGGGCACTCACGCGTCGGCGGCACGTCGACCTGCAGCGTGTGTCCGGTTCCCTCTGTCGCGGCTGAAGCGCACCTGTCGAGATCACCGACCCCGCCGCAGCGGCCCACGGCGGCCGCTGCGAAGCGCCCCCGCTTCCAGCCAGAGGTGAACCATGGCCACCGTCCTGTCCGTTTCCGGCTCCCCCTCCGCCACCTCCCGCACCACCCGGCTGCTGCGCCACGTCGACGCCCGCCTGGTGGACCGCGGCCACCGGGTCGTCCCCTTCGAGGCCCGCAGCCTGCCCGCGCACGCGCTGCTGGCGGGCGACTTCGACCACCCGGAGATCGGCGCCGTCACCGAGCTGTTCGCCCGCGCCGACGGCGTCGTCATCGGCACCCCCGTCTACAAGGCCGCCTACTCGGGCCTGCTCAAAGCCCTGCTCGACGTGCTCCCGCAGTACGCGCTGGCCGGCAAGGCCGTCCTGCCGCTGGCCACCGGCGGCTCGCCCGCGCACGTCCTCGCCGTGGACTACGCGCTGCGCCCGGTGCTCAGCTCGATGGGCGCCGGCCACATCACCCAGGGCTGGTTCGTGCTCGACCGCCACATCACCGCCGCGGCGGACGGCACGACCCTGGTCGAGTGCCGGACCGACGCCCAGCTGGTCCCCGTCGTGGAGGGCTTCGCCGACGCCCTCGAACGCCTGGCCGCACCCGTCCTGACCGGCTGAGCGGCCCTCGGCGCGACCCCCGTACGGGGCGACCCCGAGAAGGCCCGCGGCGCCCCCTAGGGGGAGGGGGTGCCGCACCCGTAGAACCTTGGTTGCAGCGCTTCGTTCCGACGGAGGACGAGTGCTCGGACCTCGACTCCTAACGTGGTTCTCACGTCCCCGCCCCTCCGAAAGCGGCCCGGTTCCGTCGGGTCCGCCGCCCGACCGCGTCGGCAGGGTGGGGGTCAACGGGTGGGCCACTTCTTAGGAGACTCCAGTGACGACGGCAGCAGCCGTGTACGACCCCCAGCTTCCCGGCGGACCGTCCGCCGTCGCCGCCTCGGCCCGCCAGGTGACCAAGGCCTACGGATCGGGCGAGACCAAGGTGACCGCCCTCGACGCGGTCGACGTGGACATCCAGCGCGGCCGCTTCACCGCGATCATGGGCCCCTCCGGCTCCGGCAAGTCCACCCTGATGCACTGCCTGGCGGGCCTGGACACGGTCAGCGGCGGGCGGATCTGGATCGGCGACACCGAGATCACCGGCCTCAAGGACAAGCAGCTGACCAGGCTGCGCCGGGACAAGATCGGCTTCATCTTCCAGGCGTTCAACCTGCTCCCGACCCTGAACGCGCTGGAGAACATCACGCTGCCGATGGACATCGCCGGCCGCAGGCCCGACCAGGCCTGGCTGGACCAGGTGGTGGAGACCGTCGGCCTGGCCGGCCGGCTCAAGCACCGCCCGACCCAGCTCTCCGGCGGCCAGCAGCAGCGCGTCGCGGTGGCCCGCGCGCTGGCCGCCCGCCCCGAGATCATCTTCGGCGACGAGCCCACCGGGAACCTGGACTCCCGGGCCGGCGCCGAGGTGCTGACCTTCCTGCGCCGCTCGGTGGACGAGCTGGGCCAGACCATGGTCATGGTCACCCACGACCCGGTCGCCGCCGGCTACGCGGACCGGGTGCTGTTCCTCGCCGACGGCGTGATCGTGGACGAGATGCACGCGCCGACCGCCGACTCCGTCCTCGAACGCATGCGCCGCTTCGACGGCAAGCGCACCAGCTGAGCGGCGGGACGACGAAACCATGCTGCTCAAGACCTCACTGCGGAGCTTCTTCGCCCACAAGGGCCGGATGGCGCTCTCGCTCATCGCCGTCATGCTGTCGGTCGCCTTCGTGTCCGGCACCCTGGTGTTCTCCAACACCGCCACCAGCACCTTCTCCAAGCTGTTCGCCGCGACCGCCTCCGACATCTCGGTCCAGCCGCCCGTGCCGGCCGAGGACGACCGGCAGGACAGCGACAAGGTGCCGACCGTCCCGGTCCCGCTCGCCGAGCAGGTCGCCGCGGTGCCGGGCGTGAAGACCGCGATCGGCCAGGTCATGGTCGGCAACGCGATCCTGGTCAACCCGGCCACCAACAAGCTGGTCGGCCCGACCAGCGGCGCGCCGACCCTGGTCGGCAACTGGACCGACACCCCGCGCAACCCGGTGAAGATCACCTCCGGGCACGTCCCGCAGAACTCCGGCGAGCTGGTGCTGGACGCGGACACCGCCAAGAAGGCCGAGCTCGGCCTCGGCGACAAGGTCCGGGTCGACAACGCCAGCGGTCAGCACCCGTACACGATCGTCGGCATCGCCACCTTCACCACCACCAACCCGGGCGCCGCACTGGCCTTCCTGGACACCCCGACCGCCCAGCAGGTGCTGCTCGGCGAGCAGGCCTACACCACCGTCGAGGCCTTCGGCGACGGCAGCCGCAGCAACGACCAGCTCAAGGCCGACGCCCTGGCCAAGGTCGGCAGCGGCTACGAGATCAAGACCGCGGCCGAGCAGAAGGACCAGAACACCAAGGCGATCGGCAGCGGCCTCGACTTCATGAAGTACGCGATGCTCGGTTTCGCCGGCATCTCGCTGATCGTCGGCGGCTTCCTGATCATCAACACCTTCTCGATGCTGGTCGCCCAGCGCACCCGCGAGATCGGCCTGCTGCGCGCCATCGGCGGCAGCCGCCGGCAGGTGAACGGCTCGGTGCTGGTCGAGGCGCTGGTCCTGGGCGTGCTCGGCTCGACCCTCGGCGTGGCGGTCGGCCTGGGCGTGGCGGTCGGTCTGATCAAGCTGATGAACGCGATCGGCATGGACCTCAAGGCGAGCGACCTGGAGATCGGGCCCGACGTCTTCGTGGCGGGCTACGCGGTGGGCATCCTGATCACCGTCATCGCGGCCTGGATCCCGGCCCGCCGGGCCAGCAAGATCGCACCGATGGCCGCCCTGCGCGACCACGGCACCCCGGCCGAGGCCCGCTCCAACATCGTGCGGACGATCACCGGCCTGCTGCTCACCGCGGGCGGCGCCGGCCTGCTGGCACTCGCGGGTACGGCCGACAAGGCCTCCACCGGCGGCGAGTACCTGGGCCTGGGCCTGCTGCTCACCCTGATCGGCTCCGTGGTGCTCGGCCCGCTGCTGGCCACCGTCGTCATCAAGGTGCTCGGAGCCCTGCTCCCGGCCCTGTTCGGCCCCTCCGGCAAGCTCGCCCAACGCAACGCGATGCGCAACCCGCGCCGCACCGGCGCCACCGCCGCCGCGCTGATGATCGGGCTGGCGCTGGTGATCGGCTCCTCGGTCTTCAGCTCCTCGGCCGTGAAGTCGGCCAGTGCGCAGATCGACAAGTCGGTGGGCGTGGACTACATCATCTCGGGCGGTCGGACCCCGGTCACCGCCGAGATGATGGACGCGGTGCGCCGCACCCCGGGCATCGACCACGTCACCACCCAGGAGGACTTCAAGCGGGCGAAGGTCCGGCTGCCCGGCGGGCAGAGCGCGAAGACGGACCTGACCGCGGTGCCGGCGAGCTTCTTCGGCAGCGACTTCCACCCCACGGTCGCCTCCGGCGCGATGGACTCGGTCGGGCGCGGTTCGCTCGGGATCGGCGAGACCTTCGCCAAGGACCACGGCCTGAAGGTCGGCGACCAGGTGACCGTCGACTACGGCAAGGGCCGCACCCAGACCCTGCCGGTGGGCGTGGTGTTCCGGAAGGGCGGGCTGCTGGGCGACGGCTCCTTCGTCGGCCTGGACACCCTGACCCAGGTCGTTCCGGCCGCCGAGCAGCCCCCGGTGTGGACGTTCTTCGCCAAGGCCTCCGCCGGCACCGACGTCAACAAGACGCTCACCGCCCTGGAGGACGCGCTCCAGCAGTACCCGCAGCTGACCGTCAAGGACCAGGCCGGCTACAAGGAGCTGGTGCAGTCCCAGATCAACACCCTGCTCTACCTGATCTACGGCCTGGTCGGCCTGTCGATCACCGTCGCGGTGCTCGGCGTGGTCAACACCCTGGCGCTGTCGGTGGTGGAGCGGACCCGCGAGATCGGCCTGCTGCGGGCGATCGGGCTCTCCCGCCGCCAGCTGCGCCGGATGATCCGGCTGGAGTCCGTGGTGATCGCGGTGTTCGGCGCCGTCCTCGGCACCGGACTGGGCCTGGCCTGGGGCGTCACCGCGCAGCGGGTCCTGCGGGACCAGGGCCTCGGGACGCTCGCCGTCCCGGTCACCACGATCGTGGTGACGCTGGTCTCCTCGGTGGTGATCGGCCTGGTCGCCGCCCTCGTGCCGGCCTTCCGGGCCGGACGGATGAACGTCCTCGCGGCCATCGCGACGGACTGACCCGGCGACGGGGGACGTCGGGTCGACCACGGGGGAGACGGGGGAGACGGGGGACAGGGGCCGGGTGCGTACGAGCACCCGGCCCCTGCGGTACGGACATCCGCTGAGATGATCCGCGGATGCTGCCCCCGGACGCCCCACCACTGCCCAGCGCCGCGCCGCTGCGCCCGGACCGGCGGCTGCCGGACGGCTGGGCAGCCCGCAGCGGTTGGTGAACATCCTGTCGCTGGCCGGCTTCGCCCTGTTCACCGTCGTTCACCACGCCCTCTGAACCTGCGCCGAACCTGCACCGTTCGCGCGCGGATTCGGGCCCGGGGGAGCGGGGCGGTACGGTGGGCGTGAGCACGGCGCCGGTGCCGCCCGCAGGGGGACCGGGGGCGGCCGAACCGGGACAAGACGGCAACGCGTCGGCACCGGTACGGTTGGCCCCGATGAACACCAAGGCTGCTGAGGAGCTGCCGGCTGTTTCCGTGATCATGCCGGTGCTCAACGAGGAACGACACCTGCGCACGGCCGTCCGGCGCATCCTGGACCAGGAATACCCCGGGCCGATGGAAGTGGTGATCGCCCTCGGTCCCTCCACCGACCGCACCGCCGAGATCGCCGCCGAGCTGGTGGCCGAGGACCCGCGGGTGCGCACGGTGGAGAACCCCACCGGCCGCACCCCCGCCGGGCTGAACGCCGCGATCCGGGGCTCGCAGTACCCGATAGTGGTCCGCGTCGACGGCCACGGCCTGCTCACGCCCGGCTACATCGCCACGGCGGTCCGGCTGCTCGGCGAGATGGACGCCGCCAACGTCGGCGGCATCATGCACGCCGAGGGCGAGACCGAGTGGGAGAACGCGGTCGCCGCCGCGATGACCTCCAAGATCGGTGTCGGCAACGCGGCCTTCCACACCGGCGGCCTGGCCGGCCCGGCGGACACCGTCTACCTCGGGGTGTTCCGGCGCGAGGTGCTGGAGAAGCTCGGCGGCTACAACGAGGAGTTCATCCGCGCCCAGGACTGGGAGCTGAACTACCGGATCCGCCAGGACGGCGGGCTGGTCTGGTTCACCCCGCAGCTCAAGGTGACGTACCGGCCCCGGCCGTCCGTCCGGGCGCTCGCCAAGCAGTACAAGGACTACGGCCGCTGGCGCCGGGTGGTCACCCGCTACCACCGCGGCTCGGTCAACCTGCGCTACCTCGCCCCGCCGAGCGCGCTGCTCGCGGTGGTGCTCGGCCTGGTGCTCGGCGCCGCCGTCCACCCGGCGTTCCTCGCGGTTCCCGGCGCCTACCTGCTGGGCATCCTCGGCGGCGCGGTGGTCGAGGGCCGCGGGCTGTCGTTCCGGGCCAAGGCACTGCTGCCGGTGGCGTTCGCGACCATGCACCTCAGTTGGGGCTTCGGCTTCATCACCTCGCCCCGCTCACTGGCCCGCCGGGTGATGCGCAGCGTCGCCCCGACCTCGAAGGACGTGCTCTCCAAGGCGAGTTGACCCCGGACCGGCTACCGTCGGTGCGCATGGGGACAGTTGAGGACGGTGCGGCCGCGGCTCGGATCGAGCCGGGCGCGGACGTCGTCGAGCGGGCCGGCGAGCCGCCGCGGCCGGCCGGCCCGGGGCTCCGGCACTGCCTCCGGACCGGTGAGCACTGCCGCGAGACGTACGGAACCCTCGCTCCGGCGTAGCTACTTGGCGCAGACGTCGACGTCGTCCGCCTGAACCCGCTGGAGGTCCTTCGGGGCCCCGGTCGGCGGCTGCGACGGCGCCGCGAGGACGTCCTTGCCGAGCACCAGCAGCAGCGGATCCTTCGGGCCCGCCTTCGGGTTCGGCCGTACGGCGTCGGCGGGCAGGCCGAGGGCGGCGGCCAGCGCGGCGGCCTCGGCCTCCTGGCCGGCCGGGTGGGAGACCGTGGTGCTCGCGGCGGGCGGCGCGTCGGACCCGACGGTCGCCCTGGCGAAGCCCTTGGCCTTCAGCCGGTCCACCGTCGGCCCGGACTGCCCGCGGGTCCCGCTGCCGTTGCGCACCGTCACCGGGACGTCCTTGGTGTCCACCGTCGGGGTGGTGGCGGACGGCGCCGCCGGGGCGGGGGTGGTGGTCTCGGGGGCCGGTGCGGCGGTCTCGGTCAGCGAGCGGTCGCCGGCGATCATCGAGAACACCTGTCCGGCGTCCGGCTGCTTCAGGATCAGCCGGTCCTGGTCCTTGGGGTCGTCCAGTACCGGGACGGTGGTGAAGGTGATGTTCTTGGTGTCCACCTTGCTGATGTCCAGCGCCAGGTCCTTCAGCTTGTCGACGCTGCCGATGCCGGAGTCCACGGTGAGCGCCTTGGTGGCGGCGTCCGCGAGCCGGTAGAGCTTGCTCGGGCTGGTCAGGGTGTCGTCGCTCTTGATCTTGCGGATCATCGAGCTGATGAACTGCTGCTGGAGCGGGATCCGGGTGAGGTCGCCGCCGAAGCCGACCGCGTGCCGGGTGCGGACGAAGGCCAGCGCCTCCTCGCCCTGGACCACGTGGCGACCCTTGGACATCTTCAGGTGCGAGTCCTTGTCGTCGATGTCCTTGCCGGCGCAGACCTCGACCCCGCCGACGGCGGTGGAGAGCGTCTTCACCGCCTCGAAGTCGACCTGCACGAAGTGGTCGACCCGGATGCCGGTCATCTTCTCGACGGTCTTCCAGGTGCAGCCCGCGTCCCGGCCGGCCTGGCCGAGGCTGGTGTTGAACATGTCCCGGGCCGAGCCCGGGATCTTCGTGCCCTTGTCGGTCCGGCACTCCGGGATCGGCACCATCAGGTCGCGCGGGATGCTGATCACGGTGGCGTTGGAGCGGTCCTTGGCGATGTGGAAGAGCAGCGTGGTGTCGGCGTGTCCGGTGCTGCCCTCGTCGCCGTACTCGCGCCCGAGGCCCGCCCGGCTGTCCGTGCCGATCACCAGGACGTTCAGCGCGTCCCCGGCGGCCTTGGGCCGCTCCGCCTCGTCGCCCAGCTGGACCTTGACCGAGGTCAGGTTGTCGTTGAAGTGCTGGTACAGGTAGTACGCCCCGCCGCAGCCCGCGACCATCACCAGGGCGCCCGTGCCCGCCGTCCACTTGAGCACCCGTCGGCGCCGGTTCCGCTTGGCGACCGCGGCCGCCCGCCGCCGGCTGTCCCGGCGGCCCCCGCCGTTGTACTCACCGGTGTTCGGTTGGTCCTGCTGCACGGGATTCCCTACGTCCGGCCGGTCACGGGGGCGACCCACTCGGGCGGTGGGTCGATCCGGACACCCTAAACGAGCCGAACGGGGGAATCGTCCCGGGTATGAGATCCGTCACGGAAAAGCAATGGAGTGACAAAGCCCGCCGCGAGGTTTCAGTGCTGGGCGCAGGCGTCCGCGTCGGCGGTGCGTCCCTCGAAGGTGGGCGAGGCGCTCGCCGAGGGTGACGCGGTGGCCCCGTCGGAGCCGGCGACGGCCGTCGGGCTCGTCCCCGCGTCCGGCGCGGACGTCGAACCGGGCGGGCGGACGGCGATCGGCCGGTCCTCCCGCAGCGCGGTGAACAGCTGGGTGGTCTGCGGCTGCACGAACTCGTCCCGGTCCGAGTCGTAGCGGTACGGGCGCCGCGGCGCGGTCAGGAACACCACGTCCGGCGAGGGGATGCCGCGCAGGTCCTGGGTGAGGTCGTACAGCGCCCCGAGCGAGGACAGACCGCCGTCCGCCTTCACCGAGGAGGTGGCCGCGTTCAGTACCGGCCACAGCTTGGCCGGGTTCAGCAGCACCCCCTGCGACTGCACCTTGCGGATCAGCGAGGCCAGGAACTGCTGCTGACGGCCCATCCGCTGGGTGTCGCTGCCGTCGCCCAGGCTCTCCCGGGCCCGGACGTAGCCGAGCGCCTGCTCGCCGCGCAGCAGCTGGCGGCCGGCCTGCAGGTCCAGCTTGGCGTCCTTGTCGTGGATCGGCTGCGGCACGCACACCTCCACCCCGCCGATCGCGTCCACCATGGTCTTGAAACCGCTGAAGTCGAGGATCACGTAGTGGTCGATCCGGATGCCGCTCAGCTGCTCGACGGTGCGGATCGAGCAGGCCGGACCGCCCAGCTCGAACGCCCAGTTGAACTGCATCGTGCCCGGCTTGCTGCGGCTGCCGTCCGGCTTCTCGCAGGAGGGCACGGTGACCATGACGTCGCGCGGGACGGAGACCGCCGTCGCGTGCTTCCGGTCGGCGGCCAGGTGCAGCAGGATCGTGGTGTCCGAGCGCTGGGTGCCGGGCTCGCCGCCGTACGAGGAGTTCGTGCCGGAGCGGTCGTCGCTGCCGATCAGCAGGATGTTCTCGGCGCCCGTGGCTCCCGACGAACGGCTCGGACGCTCGGCCTCCAGCTTGGCCAGCAGCTGGTCGGTGGCCGAGTCGGTCGTGATGTTGCCGTCCAGCTTGCGGTACGCGATCCAGAGCAGCGTGCCGGTGGCGACCAGCAGGAACGCGACGGCGCCGGCGGTGATCATCAGCCACCGCCGGCGCCTGCGCGGGCGTTCCGGTCCGCTCGGGGGAGCGTCCGTCGGGGGAGTCTCGTCGGTCGGGGGGTGCTCGGTGTCGTCCTCGGCCATGGCAGGGATCCCTACCCGCCGGAACGGCGCCAGGGCTCAGCCGAGGCGCACAGTCACCCGTTCGGATTCGGTGCGCTTCTCCCACTGTCCGGCGTCCAGGCCCTGCGAGTTGCGGCACAGCACCACCGAGGCGCCGGCCGCCAGCGGGGCCAGCAGACCGGCCTCCAGACCGGCCCAGTCGTCGAAGGAGAGGGTGGACAGCACCCGGTCACCGGGCTTGAGGCCGAGGCGCGCCGCCCCCTCCCGGGCCAGCGCGACGGTCTGCTCACCGGTCAGCTTCAGCGGCAGCCCGTCCACCGAGGTCTCCAGCGCCTGCCCGTCCGGGGCGACGGGGGAGTACGGCGCGAAGCGGTCGCCCTGGCCGGGCACCTCGGCGGCGTAGTCGAGGAAGCCGTCCGGGCGGTGCGGGAAGCGGCCGCCGAGCGGGCGCAGGGCGAGCGCCACCCGCTCGCCCTCGCAGGCCTGGGCGGCCTCCAGGCCGTCCGGCCCGCTCACCACCAGGTCCGCGGCGGCCGGGTCGCCGTCCGGCACGGCCGTCACGCCGACCGACCAGCAGGCCAGCAGCCAGACGGCGCTCTGCCAGTGGGCGGGCAGCAGCAGCGCGGCCCGGTCGCCCGGGCCGGCGTTCAGTTCGTCCTGGAGGAGGTTGGCAGTCTTGGCGACCCAGTTGTCGAAGGTCCGGGCGGACAGCTCCACCCGTTCGCCGGTGGCGTCGTCGTAGAAGGTGACCAGCGGGGCCGCGGGATCGACCGAAGGGGTGCCGCCGCGCAGGTATGCGTGCAGCAGCTCGACGGGGGTGCGGGCATCGGCAGCGAAAGGCGCAGTCATGGTGCGCCCCAGCCTACGGCCTTCGGGTGGCAGGCCGGGAGGGGCGGCCGAGCGGGCACGGGGCGGCGTGGCGAGCTCTCCGGTTTGCGGCGACGATCCCGTTTATGCACCTCTTCAACAAGGCTGCGCACCTCTTCGACAAGGCTGCGCACCTCTCCGACAAGGCTGCGCACCTCTTCAGACCGGCCGCCGTGCGCCTCCCGTTCCCGGCCGCGCTGCTCGCCGGATGCACCGCCGCCCTGCTGCTCCAGCCCGCTGCCGCCGCCTCCGCCGCGCCCCTCGCCCCCGGCGCCGAGCGCCGGGACTTCCCCGGCGGCGGCACGACCACCACGCTCCCGCTGCCCACCGGGCACGTACTCGCACCGAGCACCACCCGGCCGTTCGAACTCCTCGGCGTCGGCTGGGACGGCCCGGCCGGAGCGATGGACGGCGGTACGGTCCGGGTCCGCACCCGGGACGCGGCCACCGGTCGCTGGGGCGACTGGCACGTCCTGGAGGCCGACACCGAGGACGGTCCCGACCACGCCCCGCACGGCGCCACCGCCCCGCTGTGGACCGGCCGCAGCGACGGCGTCGCCGTCGAGGTCCGCCCCGGCCCGGCCGGACCGCCGCCCGGACTGCGGCTCGAACTGGTCGACCCCGGCGCCGGCGCGCCCGCGCCCGCCGCCACCCGCACCCTGCCCGCCGAGCCCGCCGCCCCTGCCGACGGCGGCCACCAGGCGCCGCGCCCGGGAATCGTCACCCGGGCCGGTTGGGGCGCCGACGAGTCCCTGCGCGAACCGGGCTTCGAGTACACCGGCCCGGTCCGCGAGGTCTTCGTCCACCACACCGCGACCGCCACCGCCTACGAGTGCAGCGACGCCCCCCAGGTGATCAGGGCGATCTACCAGTACCACGTCAAGACCAGCGGCTGGCGGGACATCGGCTACAACTTCCTGGTCGACCGCTGCGGCACCATCTACGAGGGCCGGGCCGGCGGCGTCGACCAGCCCGTCCACGGCGCCCACACCCTCGGCTTCAACACCGACTCCGCCGGCGTCGCCGCCATCGGCACCTACATCAACGACGCCCCGCCCCAACCCCTCCTCGACGGCATCGCCGCCATCTCCGCCTGGAAGCTCGGCCTCACCGGCCAGGCCGCCGACGGCCACACCAAGCTCACCTCGGCCTCCGACGCCAGCCGCTACCCCAAGGGCACGGTCGTCGACTTCGACGCCATCTCCGGCCACCGCGACGCCTTCAAGACCGAATGCCCCGGCGCCGCCCTCTACGCCCGGCTCCCCGCACTGCGGACCGCCGCGGCCAAGCGCCAAGCCCAGTGAGGCCGTCGCCCACGCCCCGCCGGCCTGTCACCCTCCCCGCGTATCGTTCATAGCCTCAGGCACCACAGGAGGCGAAGCAGTGACGGGCGGCAGCGAGGCGGTACGGCGCTGGCGGCCGGGCTTCCCGCTCGACCCGGTCCGCACCCTGCTGCCACTGCGCCGGGGCCCCGCCGACCCCTCGTACCGCACCACCGGCGACGGCGCCGTCTGGCGCGCCTCCCGCACCCCGGCCGGCATCGGCACCCTGCGGGTGCTGCCGCGCCCCGGCGCGGGCGAGGTGGAGGCGACCGCCTGGGGCCCGGGCGCGCAGTGGCTGCTGGAGCGGCTGCCCGTGCTGCTCGGCGCGGAGGACGACCCGGAGGCGCTGGTGCTGCCGCCCGGCCCGCTGCGGGACGCCCAGCGCCGGACGGCCGGGGTGCGGCTCACCCGGACCGGGCTGGTGCTGGAGTCCCTCGTCCCGGCGATCCTGGAACAGAAGGTCACCACCGACGAGGCCTACCGCGCCTGGCGCACCCTGCTGCGGGACTTCGGCACCCCGGCCCCGGGCCCCGCCGAGGGCATGCGGGTGGCGCCGTCGGCCCGCGAGTGGGCGATGGTCCCGAGCTGGGAGTGGCACCGGGCGGGCGTCGACCCCAAGCGCTCCGCGACGGTGATGCGCGCGGTGCGGCTGGCCCCGCGCCTGGAGGAGGCCTCGGCGATGGGCCACGAGGACGCCTTCACCCGGCTGACGGCCGTACCGGGCATCGGCATCTGGACGGCCGCCGAGACCCTCCAGCGCAGTAACGGCGACCCGGACGCGGTCTCGGTCGGCGACTTCCACCTCCCCAACCTGGTCGGTTGGGCCCTGGCCGGCCGCCCCCGCAGCGACGACGCCCAGATGCTCGCCCTCCTGGAGCCCTACCGCCCCCAACGCCACCGCATCTGCCGCCTCCTCCTCGCCACCGGCACCCACGCCCCCCGCTACGGCCCGCGACTCACCCCCAACGACCACCGCCACCGCTGAGCCCCTTCAGTGGGCACACAGGCAACGCCTCGCGCGCCCACGCCCCACCTCCCCCCACCACCCCCCACCCGACCAGGCGAGAGGGACGCGCTGCGGGAGGGGCGGTGGAGGGGGTGGCCCGGAGAGGGGCGTTGCGGGTGATTTTCAGACTGCCAACGGCGCCCAACACCCCACCTACAGAGTCGGCAGTCGGAAAATCATCCAGCCCCCGGAGCGGCCACCCCCGGAACCGCCCCGGCCACCCACCCTCCCGAGAGCCCCCCACCCCTCACAGAACCCCTACCGCACCGCGATGAAGGCCTCCGCGCCCCGCTCCGGCCGCTCCCGCGGTGCCTCCGCCGGGCGGCCGACGGCCACGGCCCCCATCGGGTCCCAGTCGTCCGGCAGGTCCAGGGCGGCCCGGACGGTGTCGCGGCAGAACATCGTGGACGACACCCAGGCGGAGCCGTACCCCTCACCCGTGAGCGCGACCAGCAGGTTCTGCACGGCGGCCCCGGCGGCCACCGTGAACATCTCCCGCTCGGCGGTGGCCCGGCGCGGGTCCGGGTAGTCGTGCGAGCCGTCCATCACCAGGCAGGGCACCACCAGGTACGGCGCGTCGCGCAGGACGTCGCCGCGGGCGGTGCGGCGGGCGATCCGGGCCTCGTCCCAGCCGTCGAGTTCGCGCAGGTCCCGCTGCCAGGCGCCGAGCATGGCGTCGAGCAGGCGGCCCCGGGTCTCGGCGGACTCCAGCAGGACGAAGCGCCACGGGGTGGTGTGGTGCGGGGCGGGCGCGGTGACGGCGGCGGCCACCGCGCGGCGGACGGCGGCCGGGTCGACCGGGTCGGCGGTGAAGGAGCGGACGGTGCGCCGCAGGGTGACGGCCTGGCGCAGCGCCTCGGAGGTGCCGAGCCGGAACATGTCGTCGACGGCGGGCCGCACCAGCGGCCGGGTGCCGGCGCCGTCCTCGGCGGTGACCAGGTGTCCGAGCCCGCGCACGACGGCGACCGGGACGCCGGTGGCCTTGCCCTTGACCAGGTCGGCGGCGGCGGCGAGTTCGTCGGCGGTCGCGGTGACGGTGAGCACCAGTTCGTTGCCGTGGCTGTCGGTGCGCCCCCGGTGGTCCTCCAGGACGGACAGCCCGGCGGCGCCGATCGCGACGTCGGCGAGCCCGGTGCGCCAGGGCCGTCCGAAGGTGTCGGTGACGAGGACGGCGAGCCGGCGGCCGGTGAGCTGCTGGAGGCGGGCGCGCAGCGCCCGCGCCGAGGCGTCCGGGTCCTCGGGGAGCAGCAGCACGGTGCCGGGGGCGGTGTTGGAGGCGTCGACCCCGGCGGCGGCCATGACGAAGCCGTTGCGGTTCTCCACGATCCGGGCCGGTCCGCGCCGGGCGACCACCCGGACGGTCTCGGCGTCGATCGCGGCCTCGCGGTCGGCGGCGTGCAGCAGCCGGCCCTCGGCCTTGCTGACGATCTTCGAGGTGACCACCAGGATGTCGCCGTCCTGGTAGGTCCCGGCCTTGGCGATCAGCCCGGCGAGGTCGGCGCCCGGGTCGACCTCGGGGATCCCCTCGACGCCCAGGATCTCCAGGCTCATGCACCCACCTCGCTGCGCTCGGCGGGGGCTTCGCGAAAGGCGCACCTTTTGATGGTTCCCTCGCTCCGCTCGCTCACTTGCGCACCTGCTCGGCCAGCGCGAGCGCGGCCCGCGCCATCTCGGCGGTGGCCTCGACATCGGTCATCAGCAGCGGGACGGCCCGGCAGGCGATCCCGGCGGCCTCGACGGCGGCGACGGCGCCCTCGTCCGCGGTGTCCACCAGCCAGCCGTCGATCAGGTCGGAGCCGTAGTTGAGCGCGACCGCCTCGGCGGTGGCCTCGACGCCGACGGCGGCGAGCACCTTGTCGGCCATGCCGCGCACCGGCGCGCCGCCGATGATCGGGGAGAGCCCGACCACCGGCGCCGGGGCGGCGGCGACGGCCTCCCGGATGCCGGGGACGGCGAGGATGGTGCCGATCGAGACGACCGGGTTGGACGGCGGGAAGAGGATCACGTCGGCCTCGGCGAGGGCCTCCAGCACGCCGGGTGCGGGCTTGGCGGTGTCCGCGCCGACCGGGATGATCGCCTCGGCGTCGACGGCGGCGTGCAGCCTGACCCAGTACTCCTGGAAGTGGACCGCCCGGGTGCCCTGTTCGTCGGTGATCCGCACGTGGGTCTCGACCCGGTCGTCGCTCATCGGCAGCAGCCGCACGCCCGGGTTCCAGCGCACGCACAGCGCCTCGGTGACCTGGCTGAGGCTGTACCCGGCGGTGAGCATCTGGCTGCGGACGAGGTGGGTGGCGAAGTCCCGGTCGCCGAGCCCGAACCACTCGGGACCGACGCCGTACTCCTTCATCTCGGCCTTGATCGACCAGGTCTCGTCGGCCCGGCCCCAGCCCTGTTCCTCGTGGATCCCGCCGCCGAGGGTGTACATCACGGTGTCGAGGTCGGGGCAGACCTTGAGGCCGTAGAGGTGGATGTCGTCGCCGGTGTTGCCGATGACGGTGATCTCGTCCTGCGGTCCGACCGCCGCGAGGAGTCCGCGCAGGAAGCGCGCCCCGCCGATTCCGCCTGCCAGTGCCACGATGCGCATGGGGTCATCCTGCCACGGTCGGACTCTTCGTCAGTCCGCGTTCAGTGCCGGTCGGCCTGCGCCCTCGGGTGGCTCTGCGGGTGCTGCTCGGGGACGGCCTCGGCGGCGCCGTACTGGTTCATCTCGGTCAGGCCGGGGGTGTAGAGGTGGATGGAGACGGCGGGTTCGAGCGCGCCGTTGACCACCTCGTGCAGGTAGCCGGAGGAGAACACCCGCTGCCCGCCGGGGCGCAGGGCGCGGGCGCTCTCTCCGGCGTGGGTGAGGGAGCGTTCGATCAGCTCGCCCCGGACGACGGTCATGACGCCGGAGGACTCGCCGTGGTCGTGGAAGCCGCTGCTCTGGCCGGGCAGCCAGCTGAGCAGCCAGACCTCGTAGCCGGGGCCGGTCTCCAGCCGGGCGTACCAGCGGGTGAGGGCGTCGTAGCGGACCAGCGGTTCCCAGCGGGCGCGGTCGGCGGCGATCTCGCGGACCAGCCGGGCGTACCCGGCGACGGTGGTGGGGTGGCCGGGCAGGTCGGTGCGGGCGAGGTGGGGGAAGGCGAGCGGGTCGCCGGCGATGGAGACGTCGCTGAGGCCGTCCGCCCAGCGGTGTCCGCCGGTGCGGCGGGTGGGGGTGAGGCCCAGGCGGGCGAGCTTGTTGCGGTCGCGGTTCCGCCTGCGGATGCGGATCTGGCGCACGGTGGTCGTCCTCGGATGAGTCGGCTGGTTCGGGGAGCAGCCGGATCCGGGATGTCCTGGGGGCGGGAATCGCGGGCGGCCTCTGTGCTTCCTGGTGGCGGCGCGCGGTGGGACGCGGGCGCCTAGATACAGCAGGAACAGAGGCGACAACAGGAGTTCACGGCGCGGCGGAGCGTGGAACCGCTCCGGGGGCTGGCGAACTCTGACATGGGGGCAAGGAGACCGCATCCGTGGGGTCGGTGTCAAACGGGAGGATGCGGCATTCGAGTGGATTAGGTCCGGATCTTTCCCGGATGGGGCGATTCATCACTCTCTATGTTTCGATGGGAAGATCGCCGGGAACGCAGGCCGATGACCGGCCTGTGGCGGTGACCGAGCGTCATTCCGCCAGCGGTTGCGGCGTTTCGCTGCCGGCCGAGGCTTTCGGACTGAAGGTCCGATGTGTCCGAATATGTACACTATTCGTAACGGCTTGGTGCCAGGGAGTGAATCCCGGCCCCAATACCAGAGCTCGGCTTGACTGGGCCAGAGTGACGCAACTGTAATTTCACTCGTGTCGTCAGCCGCACGAGGCAACGGCAACCACGGGGACGCCAAGTAGGGGCAGAGGAGGCGCGCCACATGAGCGAGCTCTTTGAGCTGTTGATCGGGGACGGCATCGCGGAGGACGAGGAGGAACTCGGTTGGCAGGAGCGCGCGTTGTGCGCCCAGACCGACCCCGAGTCCTTCTTCCCCGAGAAGGGCGGCTCGACTCGCGAGGCCAAGAAGGTCTGCCTCGCCTGCGAGGTCCGCTCGGAATGCCTGGAGTACGCCCTCGCCAATGACGAGCGCTTCGGCATCTGGGGCGGCCTCTCCGAGCGCGAGCGCCGCCGGCTCAAGAAGAGCGCGGTCTGAGCGGGGTGGCCCCCGACTCCCGCTGACCCTCCGCCAACGGCGGACGGCCACACAGCTGTACGAGCGCCTCACCGTGACGGTGGGGCGCTTTCGCGTCCCCGGGCCGCCTCCGCACCTCCCCGGCCCCGTTCTTCACCGCCTCCGCACCGGCACCGCGCACGAGGCGGCCGTCCGGAGCCGTTAGTGTGGTGCGCCATCCGGTTGCCGTTCACCGGCTGTGTCCACCGAGAACTGGGGCCCGCGCACTCGATGACCGTCTACAGCCACCAGAGCGGCTTCACCGCTTCCAGGCCGCCCGCCTACCCGCGTCACCTGGTCACCGCGGTGATCGTCTCGCACGACGGCGCCCGCTGGCTGCCGCAGGCCCTGGCCGGCCTGCTCGGCCAGGACCGCCAAGTCCAGCGGATCCTCGCGGTCGACACCGGATCCACCGACGACTCCCCGCAGCTGCTCGCCGACACCCTCTCCGACTGGCTGCCCGAGAGCGGCCCGGTGGTGCTCGGCCGCCGGGCCGGCTTCGGCACCGCCGTCGCCGAGGCGGTCTTCAACAGCCCGCCGCTGCGTCCGGAAGACCTCCCGTACCGGCTCGACCCCTCCGGCTACGACCCGGTCACCGGCGGCTGGGACGACTTCGGCGACCCGCTCGCCCAGGAGGACGACCTCGGCCGCGGCGGCCCGCGCGAGACCCAGCCGATCGAATGGCTCTGGCTGCTGCACGACGACTGCGAGCCGCAGACCGACGCGCTGCGCCGCCTGCTCCAGGTCGCCGATTCCACCCCGAGCGCCGGCGTGATCGGCCCCAAGCTGCGCAGCTGGTACGACCGCCGCCAGCTCCTGGAGGTCGGCGTGACCATCGCCCGCTCCGGGCGGCGCTGGACCGGCCTCGACCGTCGCGAGCAGGACCAGGGCCAGCACGACCAGGTCCGCCCGGTGCTCGCCGTCTCCAGCGCCGGCATGCTGGTGCGCCGGGACGTCTTCGAGGAGCTCGGCGGCTTCGACAAGGCCCTCCCGCTGATGCGGGACGACACCGACTTCTGCTGGCGGGTCAACGCCGCCGGCCACCGCGTGGTGATCGCCCCCGACGCCGTGCTGCGGCACGCCGAGGCGGCCAGCCGCGAGCGCCGGGCGATCGACTGCGCCCCCTCCCACCCGCACCGGGTGGACAAGGCCGGCGCCGTCTACGCCCTGCTCGCCAACTGCAAGGGCGCGTTGTTCCCGTACGTGCTGCTGCGCCTGGTGCTCGGCACCCTGGTGCGCGCCGTCACCAACCTGCTCGGCAAGGACCCGCGCCAGGCGGTCGACGAACTGGCCGGGCTCGGTCACGAACTCGTCCGTTTCCCAAGGCTGTTGGTCGCCCGCAAGCGCCGCGCCCGGACCAGGGCGGCGGACGCCCTGGACGACCGCACGCTGTTCCCGGCCCCCGGCGCGACCACCCGGCTCGCCGTCGAGGGCGTGATCGCCTCGCTCGGGATAGGGGGCGGCGACGACACCGGCAGCCGGCACGGCTCGGTCGAGGCGGGCGGCGACGACGACGGCGAGGACCTGGTCGTCGAGCAGTTCGCGCTGCTCAAGAAGCTGGCCCGGCGCCCCGCGCCGGTGCTCTTCGCCGCCCTGCTGGTGTTCGCCCTGATCGCCTGCCGCAGCCTGCTCGGCGGCGGCGAGCTGTTCGGCGGCGCCCTGCTGCCCGCCTCCGACGGCGCGGGCGGCCTGTGGTCGATGTACGCGGACGCCTGGCACCCGATCGGCACCGGCTCCACCGCCGCCGCGCCGCCGTACCTCGGCGTGCTCGCGGTGCTCTCCTGGCTGCTGTTCGACCACGCCGACCTCGCGCTCACCCTGCTGGTCGTGCTCACCGTCCCGCTGGCCGCGGTCAGCGCCTACCTGGTGTCCCGGCCGCTGCTGGACTCCAAGCTGGTCCGCGCCTGGGCCAGCGCCACCTACGCGCTGCTGCCCGCCGCGACCGGGGCGCTCGCCCAGGGCCGGATCGGCACCGCCGTCCTCGCCGTGCTGCTGCCGCCGCTGGCCCGCGCCGCCGCGATCGCGGCCGGCCTCGGCATCCGCCAGGAGAGCGCCGCCAAGGGCGCCCGCCCCGGCTGGCGGCCGGTCTGGATGACCGTCCTGCTGCTCACCCTGGCCACCGCCTTCGTCCCGCTGACCTGGGCGCTCGCCGTGCCGCTGTGCCTGGCGACGCTGGTCCTCGCGGTGCTGCGCGGCGGCGCCTTCGGCTCCGCCGGTACGGCGCTGCGGCTGCTCGGCCTGCGCGTCCTGGTGATCCTCGCGGTGCCGGTCGCGGTGCTGGCCCCCTGGTCGCTGAAGGTGCTGTCGCACCCGCAGTGGCTGCTGCTGGAGGCCGGGCTGCCCGGTCTGCACGGCGGCGGGGCGAGCGCGGCCGGCCTGCTGCTGGTCAACCCCGGCGGCGCCGGGGTGCCGCCGGTCTGGCTCTCCGCCGGTGTCGTGCTGGCCGCGCTGGCGGCGCTGCTGCGCGCCGACCGGCGCCGCGCGGTGCTCGCCGCCTGGGGCGCGGCCGGGGCCGGCCTGCTGTTCGCGGTCGCGGTGGCGGGCACCTCCGTCACCCCGGCCTCCGGCGGCCAGGCGGTCCCCGCCTGGGCCGGACCGGCCACCCTGATCGCCGGGATCGCCCTGCTCGCCGCCGCCGCGATCGGCGCCGACGGCGCCAACGCCCGCGTCGCCGGGATCGCCTTCGGCTGGCGCCAGCCGGTCGCCGCCCTGATGGTGGCCGCAGCCGTGCTGGCCCCGCTGGGCACCGGGCTGTGGTGGGCGCTGACCGGCGCCGGCGGCCCGCTGCACCGCGCCGACGCCGGCCAGGTGCCCGCCTTCATCGCCGAGGAGGCCGGCACCACCGACCGGGCCCGCACCCTGGTGGTCACTGGACAGAAGGGCGCCGTCCGCTACACCGTGCTGCGCGGCTCCGGCCTGACCCTCGGCCAGGCGGAGTCCACCGTCGACCCGGCCACCGGCACCCAGGACGGCCTGAACAAGATGGTCGGCAGCCTGCTGGCCGGCTCCGGCGCCGACCAGGCGAACGCCCTGGCCGGCTACGGCATCGCCTACGTGCTGGTCGAGAAGCAGGCCGTCGGCGCCTTCAAGGACGTCCTGGACACCACCCCCGGCCTGGTCAAGGCCAACCAGGGGGGCGACACCGCGCTCTGGCAGGTCAACGGTGCCCCCGCGGTGCGCGCGGTGATCAGCTCGCCGGGCGCCGGCCCGGTGGTCGTCCCGGCCGGGCCCCGCGACATCGCCACCACCGTCCCGGACGGCCCGGACGGCCGGGTGCTGCGGCTCGCCGAGTCCGCCGCCCCCGCGTGGAAGGCCACCGTGGACGGCACCGCCCTGGAGCCCACCACCGTCGACGGCTGGGCGCAGGGCTTCAAGCTCCCGGCCGCCGGCGGCAAGCTGAGCGTCACCCGCGAGGGCAGCCTCGTCCACACCGGCTGGATCTGGGCCCAGGTGCTGCTCGGCCTCACCATCCTGGTGCTGGCCCTGCCCGGCCGGCGCAGCCACAAGGACGACGACCTGCCCGAGGAGGTGGTGGCCGCCGCCGCGCTGGCCGCCGCCGCCCAGGCGCAGGCCCCGGCCCCCGGCAGCCGCCGGGCCCGCCGGATGGCCGAGCGCGGCGAGGGCGAGGAGCCCGGCGCCGAGGAGCCCGGGGTGTACGAGGGCCGGCCGGGAGCGGTCCCGCCCCAGCCGACCGGCGAGCCGACGGCCGGCGCGGTCCAGGCGGCCGCCGCCGCCCAGGAGACAGAGCCGTACACCGACCCGTACCAGACCTACCAGCAGGCCGACCCGTACAGCTACGACCAGTACGCGGCCCAGCAGCCGGCGGCCGCGCCGTACGGCACCCAGGGGTACGGCCACCAGGAGTACGACGGCCAGGGCTACGACGGCCGGCCGCAGGCGTACCCGCATCAGGCCCACCCCCAGCAGAACTTCCCCCAGCACGGTTACGAGCAGCAGGGCTACGAGCAGTACCCGCAGGAGCAGTACGGCTACGACCCCTACCAGCAGCAGCCCCAGCAGGCCTGGCTGCCGGACCAGCAGCAGGGCGAGCCGTACTACGACCCCAACGAACCGGGCGGCACCGGCCACTCCTCGGCGAACTACCGTCCGCACCAGCACGGATCGGGGAACTGACCCGCGATGAAGAAGCCCGCTTTCAGGAAGAAGTCCGGCACCGGGCCCGAGCAGGCCTTCGAGCCCGCCGCCGTCGAGCCGGCCGGGGCCGCCGAGCCCGCCCGCGCGGCGGCGCCGGTCCCCGGCCGGCCCACGGGGAAGACCACCCAGTCCCTGCTGGCCGCGGCCGTGGTGCTGGCGGCGGTGTTCGGGATCGCCGAGGTGCGCCGGCCGGCGAGCCCGGCCGCGGCGGACGACGGGGTCGCCCCCAGCACCGCCCAGGTCGAGCGGACCGCGGCGGTCTGCCCGCAGCCGTTCCAGGGCCTGACCGGCTCGACCACGCTCACCGCCTACACCCCGCCCGGCACCGGCTCCGCCACCGGCGGCGCCGGCTGGCTCTCCGACCAGGCCGCCCCCGCCACCCCGCCGACCACCTCCCCCTCGGCCCCGGCGCAGACCGGATCGCCCACGGCGGCGCCGACCGGATCGCCGACCGCGGCCCCGAGCGGCTCCGGCGCCCCGGCCACCCCGGCCCCGGACAAGAACGCCGCCCCCGCCGACGCCAAACTGACCCTCACCAAGCCCGGCACCCCGGCGACCGGCCCGGCCACCAACGGCGACGCCGCGCCCGGCACCGGGGCCGTCGCCACCGGTGCGCTCGCTCCCGGCTTCACCGTCACCCAGACCACCGTGGTCACCGAGCAGCGCGGCCTGGGCCTGTCCGGCCTCACCTGCACCCCGGAGAACACCAGCTTCTGGTTCGCCGGGGCCAGCACCGCCGGCGACCGGGTCGACTACCTCAGCCTGGTCAACCCCGAGTCCTCCGCCGCCGTGGTCGACATCCAGCTGTACGGCGACAAGGGCCTGATCGACAACGACGCCGCCAACGGCATCACCGTCGCCCCCGGCAGCTCGCAGTCCGTCCTGCTGTCGACCATCAGCAAGGGCGCCGTCACCGACCTCGCCGTGCACGTGGTGGTGCGCTCCGGGCGGATCGGCGCCGCGCTGCACGCCGCCGACGGCTCCAAGGGCGCCGACTGGATCCCCGCCTCGGCCGACCCGGCCCCCACCCAGGTGCTGCCCGGCCTGCCCGCCGACACCGCCGCCGCCCACCTGGTGGTCTGGGCGCCGCCGGAGGACGACGCCGACCTGAAGATCCAGCTCTCCGGCAAGAACGGCTGGTTCACCCCGGCCGGCAACGAGTCCATCCACGTCAAGGCGGGCATGGTGGCAGCCGTCGACCTCGGCAAGGTCACCCGGGACGAGGTCGCCGGACTGCGGCTGTCGCCCAGCGACGACAAGCACGCCGTCCCGGTCGTGGCCGGCCTGCGGGTCGACCGCACCGGCGGCAACGGCAAGAGCGACGCGGCCTGGCTCACCGGCAGCAGCCCGGTCGGTGCCCGCGCCACCGTCGCCGACAACCGGGCCGGTGCCGCCACGCTGTTCCTGACCTCCACCGGCGACGCCGCCACCGTCAAGGTCACCGGCTCGGCCGGCAGCAGCGGCGGCACCCCGGCGACCAAGGAGGTCCAGCTCCCGGCCGGCGGCACGGTCGCCATCCCGGCGCCCGAGCCCGCCGGGCTGAACGGCGTCTTCGCGCTCACCGTGGAGACCGAGTCCGGCGGTCCGGTGGTCGCCGCCCGGATGCTCGCCCTGCCCACCAAGGACGTGCCGATGTTCACCGTCCAGGCGCTGCGCGACGACCACAGCACCGTCCAGGTGCCGCAGACCGCCCAGGACCCGGGGGTCGTGCTGCGCTGACCGCCCCTCCCGGGGGCCCGCCGACAGGCCCGGGCCCCCGGGAGGTCAGTCCTCGTCGTAGCGCGGGTCGATCGCGTCCGGTGACAGCCCCAGCAGCTCGGCCACCTGCTCGATCAGGATCTCGTGCACCAGCGCCGCCCGGTCCTCCCGGGTCTTCGCCCGGATCTCCACCGGCCGCCGGTACACCACGATCTGGCTCTTGCGGCCCTTCTCGCCCGGCGACACCCGGCCCAGCGGCACGCCGTCCCCGCCGTCGGCGCCGTCCGCCTCGTGCAGCGGCACCTCCTGCACGGCGAACTCCACCTCGATCAGCTGCGGCCACCGCCGCTCCAACCGCTCCACCGACTCGCGCACGTAGTCGTCGAACAGTTCGGAACGGGTGAGCGAGATCGGCACCTGGGGCGGCGCCAGCGGGCCGCGCAGCCCTCTGCCGTGCCGGTCGCGGTGCCGGGGGCGACGCGAGGGGCCTGTCGATGACTGCGGTGCGGAGCTGTCCATATCACTGCCGAGAGTAGTCCTTGGCGGGTCGGAAGTGGACCACTCCGACGGGGGAATCGCCGGTACGACGGCGCGTGCCCGGGCGGCCGGAGCGAGCGGGGCCGCAGGAGCCGCACCGCGCGCCGAGGGCGCCCCCGCGGGTGCGCGGACCGCGACACGGCACCCCCGCCGGGCAGGCGGTCTTCGCTCCCCGGCGGGGAGTGCGGTACCGTCCACCCTCGTGAGCTCTGTACGTCGTTGTTCGCGGACCGCGTGCGGCCGACCGGCCGTCGCGACTCTGACGTACGTCTACGCGGACTCCACCGCCGTGCTGGGCCCGCTCGCCACCTACGCCGAGCCGCACTGCTACGACCTGTGCGCCGAGCACGCCGAGCGGCTCACCGCCCCGCGCGGCTGGGAGGTGGTCCGGCTCGCCGCCGAGGCCGGCCCGCTCCGCCGCAGCAGCGACGACCTGGAAGCCCTCGCCAACGCCGTCCGCGAGGCCGCCCGCCCGCAGACCCCCCGTCAGGGCCGCGTCCCCGAGGGCGAGTCCACCGAGGGCGGCCGCCGCGGGCACCTTCGGGTGCTGCGCTCGCCCGACAACTAGGGCCTGCCCCTGCGGCCCCCGAGGCCCTCACCCGGGACAGGGCGTTCGCCCGGCCCGGGTACGCTGCCCGTCTGAACGTCACCGCGACCCGTCGATCGAACGGGCGGGTGGCCCGACGCATCGATCAGACAGAACCAGGGTGGAGCCGCAGTGCGCGACCTCAAGCAGCTCGTGAAGGCGTACGACGTCCGAGGCGTCGTCCCGGACCAGTGGGACGAGAGCCTGTCCCGGGCCTTCGGCGCCGCGTTCGTGCAGGTCACCGGCGCGTCCGCGATCGTGGTCGGGCACGACATGCGGCCCTCCTCCCCGTCGCTCAGCCGGGCCTTCGCCGAGGGCGCGGCGGCCTACGGCGCCGACGTGGTGCAGATCGGCCTCTGCTCCACCGACCAGCTCTACTACGCCAGCGGCAAGCTCGATCTGCCCGGCGCGATGTTCACCGCCAGCCACAACCCGGCCCAGTACAACGGCATCAAGCTCTGCCGGGCCGGCGCCGCCCCGGTCGGCCAGGACACCGGCCTGTCCGAGATCCGCGAGCTGGTCGAGTCCTGGACCGCCGAGGACGACACCGTCACCGTCCCGGCCCGGGACGTGGAGCCCGGCGCGCTCTCCGCGCAGGAGACCCTGCGCGGCTACGCCGACCACCTGCTCGGCCTGGTCGACCTCACCGCGATCCGCCCGCTCAAGGTCGCCGTGGACGCCGGCAACGGCATGGGCGGCCACACCGTGCCGACCGTCTTCGACGGCCTGCCGATCGAGCTCGTCCCGATGTACTTCGAGCTGGACGGCACCTTCCCCAACCACGAGGCCAACCCGCTCGACCCGAAGAACCTGGTCGACCTGCAGGCCAAGGTCCGCGAGGTCGGCGCCGACGTCGGCCTGGCCTTCGACGGCGACGCCGACCGCTGCTTCGTCGTCGACGAGCGCGGTGAGCCGGTCTCCCCGTCCGCGATCACCGCCCTGGTCGCCGCCCGCGAGATCGCCCGCGCCAAGGCCGCCGGCGAGACCGAGCCGACGATCATCCACAACCTGATCACCTCCTGGACCGTCCCCGAGGTGGTCCGCGAGCTCGGCGCCACCCCGGTGCGCACCCGGGTCGGCCACTCCTTCATCAAGCAGGAGATGGCCGTCACCGACGCCGTCTTCGGCGGCGAGCACTCCGCGCACTACTACTTCCGCGACTTCTGGCGCGCCGACACCGGCATGCTGGCCGCGCTGCACGTGCTGGCCGCGCTCGGCGGGCAGCAGGGCACCCTGTCCGAGCTGACCGCCGAGTACGACCGCTACGCCGCCTCCGGCGAGATCAACAGCACCGTCGCCGACCAGGCCGCCAGCACCGCCGCCGTCCGCGCCGCCTACGCCGGCCTGGAGGGCACCACCGTGGACGAGCTGGACGGGCTCACCGTGGCCGGCCCGGACTGGTGGTTCAACCTGCGCGCCTCCAACACCGAGCCGCTGCTGCGCCTCAACGTCGAGGCCAAGGACCCGGCGCGGATGGCCGAGCTGCGCGACGGCGTGCTCGCCATCGTCCGCGGCTGAGCCCCGGCGACGTCCGCGCCTGACAACGGGCCCCGCTGCCCCGGCCGGTAGGGTTGCCTATCGGCCGGGGCACCTCCGTGCCACCACCGAACTTTGGAGAGCCCCATGAAGCTCGAATCCTTCCTGCTGGAGATCCTGGTCTGCCCGCAGTGCCGGGCCGCGCTCACCGAGGGCGGCACCGAGGAGCAGCCCGAGCTGGTCTGCACCGGCGCGGACTGCGGCCTCGCGTACCCGATCCGCGAGGGCATTCCGGTCCTCCTGGTGGACGAGGCCCGCCGCCCGGCCTGATCCTGTTGGGGCGTGTCGGACACGTCCCGGGGCGCAAGCCCCACCCGCGCCCGCCGACCACAGGACAGCCGGAGGCCCGCCGCATGCTCGACGACACCCTGCTCGACGACCCGGCCGCCCTCCAGCGCGCCGACCACGACCGCGCCCTGCTGGCCCTGGCCGGCGCCGGAGCCCGGGTCCGCACCGCGCTGCGGCAGGCCGACGCGGCCGGCCTCGACCGGCTGCGCCCGGACGGCCGCCCGCGCGCCGTCCTGGTCGCCGGGCACGGCAGCGCCCTGACGGCGGCCGAGATCCTCGCCGCGCTCGCCGGGTCCGCCACCCTGGTCGCCCCGCTGCCGCCGACCGAGGCCGCCGCCCCGCGCGCCGACCGGGCCGGCGTCCCGCCCGCCTTCACCGCCGGGCTCGGCTGGCAGCTGCCCGGCTGGGCCGGCCCGCTCGACCTGCTCGTGGTCAGCTCCACCGACGGCGGTGAGCGGGGCCTGATCAGCCTCGCCGAGCAGGCGTACGCGCGCGGCTGCTCCATCGTCGTCACCGCCCCGGCCGGCAGCCCGCTGGCCGAGGCCGCGCTGCAGGTGCGCGCGCTGCCGCTGCCGTACGTCGCCGCGGTGCTGCCCGACGAGGCACCGTCCGCCGCGCCGGCCACCGAGCCGGACCTGCCGGCCGAGGACCCGGCCGCGCTGTGGTCCCACCTGACCCCGCTGCTGGCGCTCGCCCAGAAGCTGGGCCTCACCCAGCTTCCGTACGACGCGCTGCCGGCCGTCGCCGACCTGCTGGACGCCACCGCGGTGCGCTGCCGCCCGGACGCCGCCGCGTACACCAACCCGGCGAAGGGGCTGGCCGCGCGGCTGGCCGGAACGGTCCCGCTGCTGTGGGCCGAGGGCCCGATCGCCGGAGCCGCCGCGGCCCGGTTCGCCGCCCAGCTGGCCGACCGGGCCGGCCGCCCGGCGCTGGCCGGCTCGCTGCCGCAGGTGCTCACCGCCCACCGGGGCATGTTCACCGGCCAGTTGGGGGCGGGCGCGGACCCGGACGACTTCTTCCGCGACCGGGTGGAGGAGCCCGACCCGCTGCACCTGCAGGTCCTGCTGCTGCGGCACGTCCCCGGCACCGGCGGGCCGGAGGAGCCGGACGGGCCCGCCGAGGTGACCGAGGACGACCAGCGACCGCGCAGCTTCGGCGTCAGCCGCGCGCACCGGCTGGCCGCCGCCCACGAGGTGCGGCTGACCGAGTACGCGAGCACCCTCCCCGACCCGCTGCACGCGCTGGCCGACCTGATCGCGCTGACCGACTTCGCCGCCGTCTACCTGGGGCTCGCCGCCGCGCAGTCCTGAGCGCGCTGCCGCTAAGTTGTCCGCGTGAGCGAGCGAACCATCGACGGGTGCGTGTGGGCGAATGCCCCTGTCGAGCGGAGCGAGGCGGGCGCGTGAGTGAGCGCAGCGAGCGAACCATCGACGGGTGCGTGTGGGCGAATGCCCCTGTCGAGCGAAGTGAGGCGGGCGCGTGAGTGAGCGAAGCGAGCGAACCATCGACGGGTGCGTATGGGCGAATGCCCCTGTCGAGCGGAGCGAGGCGGGCGCATGAGTACTGAGGGCGGGACGAAGGCACTGGTGGCGGCGCTGTCCGCGAACCTGGCGATCGCGGCGGCCAAGTTCACCGCCTTCGGCTTCACCGGCTCCTCCTCGATGCTGGCCGAGGGCGTGCACTCGGTGGCCGACTCCGGCAACCAGGTGCTGCTGCTGATCGGCGGCAGGCGGGCGCGCCGGGCGGCGGACGAGGAGCACCCGTTCGGGTACGGGCGCGAACGCTACGTCTACGGCTTCCTGGTGGCGATCGTGCTGTTCAGCGTCGGCGGCCTGTTCGCGGTCTACGAGGGCTGGCACAAGGTCAACCACCCCCAGGCGCTGGAGTCCTGGGGCTGGGCGGTGGGCGTGCTGCTCTTCGCCATCGCGATGGAGGGCTGGTCCTTCCTGACCGCGGTGCGCGAGTCCGCCGAGGCCAAGGGCGGCCAGGGCTGGGTGCAGTACATCCGCACCGCCAAGGCGCCCGAGCTGCCGGTGGTGCTGCTGGAGGACACCGGCGCGCTGATCGGCCTGGTGCTCGCGCTGCTCGGCGTCTCGCTCACCGTGGCCACCGGCAACGGCGTCTGGGACGGCGTCGGCACCCTGTGCATCGGCGTGCTGCTGGTGCTGATCGCCGTGGTGCTCGCCCTGGAGACCAAGTCGCTGCTGCTCGGCGAGTCCGCCGACCGGGAGTCGGTGCGCCGGATCCGAGCCGCGCTGGTGGACGGCGAGGCGGTCACCGGGGTGATCCACATGCGCACCCTGCACCTCGGGCCGGAGGAGCTGCTGGTCGCCGCCAAGATCGCCGTCAACGCGGAGGACAGTGCCGCCCGGGTGGCGCTGGCCATCGACGCCGCCGAGGAGCGGGTCCGCGCCGCCGTCCCGATCGCCCGGGCGATCTACCTCGAACCGGACGTCTACAGCGCGGAGAAGGCCGCCGCGGGCGAGGATCCGGCGGCCACCCCGGGCGGGCCCGGCCCGGCCGCCGCGCACTGACGCACCGTCCGCCCGGTGCTCCCGGGCCGGCCCGGGCGGAGGCCGGACCGGCGACCGAAATCGGTCATCCGCGGACGGCCGATGGGCCTCCCGGTGTAGATTCGTCACCAGAGCCAGAACGTCGCTGCTGATGGCGGTCGATCGGCGGTCCGTGCCCCCAGGGTGTGTGCCGGTCGAGGGAGAGAGGTCCTCCGACGGTTTGTGCTGCGCAGCGGGGAACCGGTCCGCACCCAGGGACCAGGTCGCCCCGGCGTAGCCGTGCACCCGGACGGCACCGCCATGCGCAACGCACATCCGGACCTTGGCCCGCCCCACCCCATCAGCGAGGAGCAGACGCATGTCGACCGACATCACCGGTGACTTCAAGGTCGCCGACCTTTCCCTGGCGGCGTTCGGCCGCAAGGAGATCCAGCTGGCCGAGCACGAGATGCCCGGCCTGATGTCCATCCGCGCAGAGTACGCCGAGTCGCAGCCGCTGGCCGGCGCCCGGATCACCGGCTCGCTGCACATGACCGTGCAGACCGCCGTGCTGATCGAGACCCTGACGGCGCTCGGTGCCGAGGTCCGCTGGTGCTCCTGCAACATCTTCTCCACCCAGGACCACGCGGCCGCCGCCATCGCCGTCGGCCCGGAGGGCACCCCGGAGAACCCGCAGGGCGTGCCGGTCTTCGCCTGGAAGGGCGAGACCCTGGAGGAGTACTGGTGGTGCACCGAGCAGGCGCTGACCTGGCCTGACGGCAAGACCCCGAACATGATCCTGGACGACGGCGGCGACGCCACCCTGCTGATCCACAAGGGCGTCGAGTTCGAGAAGGCCGGTGCCGCTCCGGACCCGTCCACCGCGGACAACGACGAGTTCCGGATCATCCTGGAGCTGCTCAACCGCACCCTCGAGGAGACCCCGAACAAGTGGACCGAGGTCGCCGCCACCATCAAGGGCGTGACCGAGGAGACCACCACCGGTGTCCACCGCCTGTACGAGATGCACCGTGACGGCCAGCTGCTGTTCCCGGCGATCAACGTCAACGACTCGGTCACCAAGTCGAAGTTCGACAACAAGTACGGTTGCCGCCACTCGCTCATCGACGGCATCAACCGCGCCACCGACGTCCTGATCGGCGGCAAGGTCGCGGTCGTCTGCGGCTACGGCGACGTCGGCAAGGGCTGCGCCGAGTCGCTGCGCGGCCAGGGCGCCCGCGTCATCGTCACCGAGATCGACCCGATCTGCGCGCTCCAGGCGGCGATGGACGGCTACCAGGTCACCACCCTGGACGACGTGGTCGAGATCGCCGACATCTTCATCACGACCACGGGCAACAAGGACATCATCATGGCCTCGCACATGGCCCGGATGAAGCACCAGGCCATCGTGGGCAACATCGGCCACTTCGACAACGAGATCGACATGGCCGGCCTGGCCAAGCTCGAGGGCGTCGTGAAGACCGAGATCAAGCCGCAGGTCCACGAGTGGCGCAAGGCCGACGGCCGCACCATCATCGTCCTCTCCGAGGGCCGCCTGCTGAACCTGGGCAACGCGACCGGCCACCCGTCCTTCGTGATGTCCAACTCCTTCGCGAACCAGACGATCGCGCAGATCGAGCTGTTCACGAAGACCGAGCAGTACCCGATCGGCGTCTACGTGCTGCCGAAGCACCTGGACGAGAAGGTCGCCCGCCTGCACCTGGACGCGCTGGGCGTGAAGCTGACCACCCTGACCCAGGAGCAGGCCGACTACATCGGCGTTCCGGTCGAGGGCCCGTACAAGTCGGAGCAGTACCGCTACTGATGCGGTGACGCCCGTACGTGCGTTGACGCCCGTACGCCGGTGGCCGGTACCCCTGGACGGGGGTGCCGGCCACCGGCGCGTCCGGGCTCGGCGCAGGTCGCCGGTCGTCCGGGTGTCGCACGAGGGCGCGCACGTAGGCTTTCGGGCATGCCCAACGGTCGGTACTCGCTCCACGACGCTCATGACCACGTGCTGCTCGGTGAGGAGCGCTTCAGCTGTGCGCCCGGCGCGGCCGGGTGGCGGTACGTCTCCAAGACCTACGGCCCGGACGGCCGGGTGATCGGCAGCGTGGACCTGACGCTGGACTCGCGCGCCCGGCCGCTGCGGATGGAGCTGCGGGCCGGCGGCTGGCAGGTGCGCGGCGGCGCGGTGGACGGGGTGGCCTGGGTCCGGACCGACGCGGCGGACCCTGGCGGCGAGCACGCGACGGAGGGGCACGACCGGGCGCACGGCTTCACCGGGCGCTCGCCGGCCTTCCTGGTCGCCACCGCCCGGATGCTGCGGTTGCGGGAGGGGGCGAGCGCGCGGGTGCGGCTGGTGGCGTTCACCGAGCCGGTGCTGGCGCCGCGCACCCTCGACCAGGGGTGGCTGCTCGAGGGCGTGGACACCCACGAGACGGACTCGGGGCCGCTGGTGGTCGAGCGGTACCAGGTGGCGGACCTGGAGACGGGAGAGCAGCAGGTCGTGCACCTGGCGGGGGACGTGGTGCTGGCGGCGGAGGGGATCGAGCTGGAGGAGTTGGCCTCGCCGCCGAACGCCTGGCGGGTGGGGGAGTAGGGAGTACGAGCGCGGCCGGCGAGCGTGGCTCAGGCGGGCGGGGCGAAGCCGGTTTCGGGGGTGGGCGGCGTGGGCGCGGCGGGCTGCGGGGGCTTGGTGAAGGACGGGGCGGCGGGGGCGGCGGCTCCGGGGTCGGTGGGCGCGGGCGCTGCGGGCAGGCCGAGGACGCGGTGGGGCACGCCGCCGGGCGTGGCCACCGGGTGCGGGGCGGGCGCCTGGACGGGGACGGGTGCCGCGAACTGCTGCCGGGCGAACTGCTGCTGGACGCGCAGCCACTCCCGGCGCTGGCGTTCGGTGAGCACCACCCCCAGATAGGCGGCCGGGTGCAGCCCCTGCGGCACCGGGTTCCCGATCCGGGTGGCCAGGTCATCGGCGAGCCCGGTGGACATCCGGAAGGTCACGCTCGGTTCCAACTGGCCGATCCGGCCCAGCAGTTGGCGGATCGCGAGCCAGAGTGGCTCGGGCACCGCGGACAGGTCCATCGCGACCAGTTCGCGGCCCATGTCGTGCAGCAACTGCGGGTGCACCGGCGGCAGCGGGCTGGCCGGCCCACCCACGCCCGGGGTGCGTTCGCGGATCACCACCGTCCCGGCGAAGATGTCGCCGAGCCGCTTGCCGTCCGAGTTCAGCGCCGAGGTGATCACGGCGGGGGCGCCGGTTATCGCGATCACCTCGAAGAAGCCCACCAGTCCGCGCACCAGCGAGTGCCGGAACCGCACCGGTCCGCCGTCGGTGCGCACCACCCGCAGGCCGAGCGCAGCCTTGCCGAGCGAGCGTCCGTGGGTGAGGGTCTCGATCATCACCGGCAGGGCGACCAGGAAGAACACCGTCATGCCGAGCATCGTGGCCGCCAGCGCCGCGGTGTCGATGTCGGCCAGGGCGACGCTCATCATCAGCGAGAAGACGAACAGGGCGGCGAACTCGACGAGCAGGTCGAGCACGATCGCCAGCGCCCTGCTCGGAAGCTTCGCCGTCTGCAGGTCGAGGACGACCGCCTCACCCGTCACCAGGTCGCTCAAGACACCTGTCCGTTCACGCTCACGCGGGACGGTGGGAGTGCGGTTGGACCGGCCCCCACTGCCCGCTCTCCGCAGTCTGATCCGCAGCCGCAAACATACGGCGCCCGGTGGGCGCACGGGAAGTGAGATCCCGGCGGTCGAACCGGCGGCGGCTCCTGGCATGCTGAGCCCGCACGTGTCCGTACGTACCTGCCCGATCACGCACGCGCGCCGCGCGCCAGCGCCGACCATGGAGCCGCCGAATGGACCTGGACGTCTTCGTCGCCACCCACCAGGGGGAGTGGGCCCGGCTGGACGCCCTCGCCCGCAGGCGCCGGCTCAGCGGCGAGGAAGCCGACGAGCTGGTGGGGCTCTATCAGCGCGTCACCGGCCACCTCGCCAAGGTCCAGGCCGCCGCGCCCGACCCGGCACTGGTCGGCCGGCTGACCGGCCTGGTCTCACGGGCCCGCAGCGCGGTGACCGGCGCCCGGACCAACGGCTGGCAGGACGTCGCCCGCTACTACACGGTGAGCTTCCCGGCCGCGCTGTACCGGGCCCGCCGCTGGTGGATACCGGTCGCGGTGGTCTCGCTGGTCGTCACCGCGCTGCTCGCCTGGTGGATGGCGACCCACCCCGAGGTCCGCAACAGCATGATCACCTCCGATCAGCTGCGGGAGGCGACCCGCCCCGGTGGAGAGTACGAGTCGTACTACTCGGACCGGCCGGCCAGCTCCTTCGCGGCGCAGGTCTGGACGAACAACGCCTGGGTCGCCGTGCAGTGCCTGATCTACGGGATCGCGCTGGGCATCCCGGTGCTCATGGTGATGTGGACCAACGTGGTCAATCTCGCGGTCGGCCTCGGCCTGATGGGCTCGGTCGGCCGGCTCGACGTCCTCCTCGGTCTGCTCATCCCGCACGGCCTGCTGGAGCTGACCGCGGTCTTCGTGTCCGGCGGCCTCGGCCTGCGGCTCGGCTGGACCATCATCGACCCCGGCCCGCGCACCCGCGCCGCGGCCCTGGCGGAACAGGGCCGCTCGATCATCGGGATGTCGATCGGCCTGGCGACGGTGCTGGCGGTCTCCGGCGTGCTCGAGGCCTTCGTGACCCCGTCCGGCCTGCCGACCTGGGCCCGCATTTCGATCGGTGTGCTGGCAGAGGCCGCCTTCCTCCTGTACGCCCTGGTGTTGGGCCGGAAGGCCGCGGCGAGCGGTGAGTTGGGCGATGTGGACGCGGCCGACCGGGCGGACCTGCAGCCCGTCGCGGCCTGAGCCGATGTGATCAACAGGCCGCTGACCTGCTAGTCTTCTCGCATCCCGGCCAAACCATTGACGTGGTGAGGGTGGGCTAGTAGGTTTGAACGGTTGGGACTGACTGGACAACGGTCGGGCCCAGGCGTTAGTGTCTACGACACCGCCGACATCGAGGCGAGCGCGTTTCACGAAATGCGCGCCCTCCGACGAAGCAAATACCCCGGACTGAGCACACTGAAAGCTTTGATAAGCTTCGGAGCGAAGTCCGAAGGAAATCCCGCCAGCGGGAATCGGGTGAATGAAACTCCGGAAAACGGAGCGGAAAACATCTGATAAGCTGGAAACACGAAAGAACGAAGCGCCCGGAGGGCCCGCTGGAAGGCGGTCCGA
>NZ_JBSFGK010000084.1:0-34890 GCF_053596495.1 Kitasatospora sp. NPDC001683 | reverse complement strand
AAATCACCCGCAACGCCCCTCTCCGGGCCACCCCCTCCACCGCCCCTCCCGCAGCGCGTCCCTCTCGCCTGGTCGGGTGGTGGGGGGAGGTGGGGAGAGGTGGGGGGAGGGCGCGGGAGGCGGAGCCCGCGCGCCCACGCAGGGGGTGGGGGTGCGAGGCGGAGCCCGCGCGCCCACGCAGGGGCGTGGGGGTGTGCCCAGGAGGGGCGGGTGTCGTGGCGATTAGGGGAGGCGGATGGGCATCAGGACGGAGAAGGTGCCGGTTCGGCCCGGGGTGCGGATGGCGAGTGGGGCGATCGGGCCGCCGAGTTCGAGCAGGAGTTGCTCGGGGTGGCCGGCGCGCAGGGCGTCGAGGAGGAAGTCGCGGTTGACGGCCACCTGGAAGTCCTCGGGGGTGAGGTCGTCGGCGACGGTGAGGTGGCCGTCGTCGGTGAGGGTGAGCACGGTGACCTGGCAGTCGGTGCCCTGCGGGCCGGAGGGGAGGGTGCGGGTGGCGCCGGTCTCGATGGCGGTGCGCAGTTCGGCGGCGGGCAGGGTGATCCGGTGCTGCGGGTCGAGGCGGGTCAGCACGCGGTGGTCGGGGTAGCCGAGGTCGGGTGCGGTGCCCTCGATGCGGTGCTCGGGGGTCTCGGCCCGGAAGGTGCCGGCGCCCAGGGTGAGCACGACTTCGGTGGGGCCGGCGGGCAGCAGCGCGCGCAGGGCGTCCACCAGGGCGGTCGGGACGGTGGTGCCGGCGGTCGGCTGCTGCGGCACGCCGAGGGCGGGCAGTTCGGCGAGGGCCAGCCGGTAGCGGTCGGTGGCGACCAGGCGCAGCACCGGGCCGTCCGGTTCGAACAGCACTCCGGCGAGGGAGGGCAGTTCCGGGTCGCCGCAGACCGCGAAGCGGACCGCGTCGAGGGCGGCGGCCAGGCCGTCGGCGCGGACGGTGAGGCGCAGGTCGGCGGGGATGGTGGTCATCGGGTGCTCCCTCTGCTCGATCGTCGTGCGGATCAGGGAGAGCTCGCGGCGGGCGTCGGCCAGGCCGTCCTCCAGCCGGCGCAGGTGGGCGTCGAGGACGCGCTCGGCCTCGCCGCTGCCGGGGACGGCGGCGAGCACGGCGCGGATCGCCGTCAGCGGCAGGCCGACGCGGCGCAGCCGGGCCAGCAGTCGGGCGTCGGCGAGCTGGCCGGGCCGGTACCAGCGGTAGCCGGTCTGCGGGTCGACCCAGGCGGGGGTGAGCACCTCGGCGCCGTCGTAGTAGCGCAGGGTGCCGACGCCCAGGCCGCTGGCGCGGGCCAGTTCGCCGATGCTGTGCAGCTCGCTCTCCATGCCGGTGACTCTCGGGGCTCGACCAGGTCGAGGGTCAAGCCGGGTTGGCGAGGTGGGCGAGCTTGTGCGGGTTGCGGACGGCGCGGATCGCGGAGACCAGGGGTCGGCCTTCGGGGCCCTCGGTGAAGTCGAGGACCGAGACGGAGTCGAGAGTGCCGTTGACGGTGATCACCAGGCCGGGCTCGCCGTTGACCAGGACCGGGCGGGCGCCCACGCCCTCGCCCAGCTTGCCGAGCAGGCCGAGCAGGAAGCGGGCGACGTTGTCGGCGCCGGTGACCGGCCGCACCGCCGCAGTGATCACGCCGCCGCCGTCGCTCCAGGTGGTGACGTCGGGGGCGAGCAGGGCGAGCACCCGGTTGAGGTCGCCGCCGACGCAGGCCGCCAGGAACTCGTCGGTGGCCCGGCGGCGCAGCTCCGGCGGGGCGTCGTATCGGGGGCGCCGGGCCCGTACGTGCGCCCTGGCCCGGCTGCCGACCTGGCGGCAGGCGGCCTCGGTGCGGTCCAGCGCCTCGGCGATCTCCTGGTAGGAGAAGCCGAAGGCCTCCTTGAGGACGAACACCGCCCGCTCCAGCGGGGAGAGGCTCTCCAGCACCACCAGCAGGGCGAGCGAGACGGTCTCGGCGCGCTCGACGCCGTCGGTCGCGTCCGGCTCGCTGACCAGCGGCTCGGGCAGCCAGGGGCCGACGTAGGACTCGCGGCGGACGGCGGCCGAGTCGAGGCGGTTGAGGGCGAGGTTGGTGACCGTACGGGCCAGGTAGCCGCCGGGGCTGGCGACCGGGCCGGTGACCTGGCTCCAGCGCAGCCAGGTGTCCTGGACCAGATCCTCGGCGTCGGCGACGCTGCCGAGCATCCGGTAGGCGATGCCGAAGACCGTCCGCCGGTGCTGTTCGAAGTCGGCGAGCCGGGTGTCGGGGGTGTCGGTCACGCTCGGGACGTTACCGCACGGTAGGCGCCCGGGGATCAGTCGCTGCGGAAGGCGTCGTAGGCGGGGGCGAGCAGGGCGGCGAGGTCGCGGCCGTGCACGGTGATGCCGGAGCGGCCCAGGCGGCGCAGCGAGGGTTCGTCCGGTTCCTCGGCCAGGCTTTCCGGGCGGAGGGTGAAGTCCCCGCGCCAGTAGGCGGCGACGTTGACCGTCTCGGGCCTCGGTCGTTCGGTCACGCGTCCTCCTCGGCGACGGCGTCCTCGCGGGTGAGGGCGACCAGTTCGCGCAGTTCCTCGACCGGCAGGTCGGTGAGCCAGCGCTCACCCTCCGCCATCACCGTCTCGGCCAACGAGCGCTTGGCGGCGAGGAGTTCGTCGATCCGCTCCTCGACGGTGCCGACGCAGACCAGCCGGCGGACCTGGACGTCGCGGCGCTGGCCGATCCGGAAGGCGCGGTCGGTGGCCTGCTCCTCGACCGCCGGGTTCCACCAACGGTCGAGGTGGATCACCTGGTTGGCGGCGGTCAGGTTGAGTCCGGTGCCGCCGGCCCGCAGCGAGAGCAGGAACACCCTCGGCCCGTCGGTGGATTGGAAGCGCCGGACGAGCTCCTCGCGGCGGGCGCGCGGGACGCCGCCGTGCAGGTACAGCACCTCCTCGCCGAGCCGGCGCTCCAGGTACGGGCGGAGCATCGTGCCGAACTCCGCGTACTGGGTGAAGACCAGCGTGCGGTCGCCCTCGGCCAGCGCCTCCTCCAGCAGCTCGGCGAGCCGGGCGACCTTGCCCGAGCGCTCACCCAACGGCGAACCGTCGTGCAGCAGTTGGGCCGGATGGTTGCAGACCTGCTTGAGCTTGCCGATCGCCGCCAGCACCGTGCCACGCCGCTCCACGCCCCGGATGCCCTCGACCCGCTGCAGCAGGTCGGCGACCACCGCCTGGTAGAGGCCGGCCTGTTCGGCGGTGAGGTTGCACCAGACGGTCATCTCCTGCTTGGCGGGCAGCTCGGCCGCCACCGCGGGATCCGTCTTGAGCCGGCGCAGCACGAACGGGGCGGTGCGGCGCCGGAGTTCGGCGGTGCGCTCGGGGTTGCGGTGCACCTCGACCGGGATCGCGTAGCGCTCCTTGAAGCGCTCGGCCGGGCCGAGCAGGCCGGGGTTGGCGAAGTCCAGCACGGCGTGCAGCTCGGCGAGCCGGTTCTCCACCGGGGTGCCGGTCAGGGCGATCCGGTGCCGGCTGACGGGCAGCGCGCGGATCGCCCGGGACTGGGCGGTGCCGGTGTTCTTGATGTGCTGCGCCTCGTCGGCGACCACCCGGCGCCAGCGGATCGCGCGCAGCGCGGCGAGGTCGCGCTGGACCAGTCCGTAGGTGGTGATGACCAGGTCCACTCCCCGGACGGCGTCGGCGAGTTGCTCGGCACCGAGGCGGTCGGAGCCGTGGTGGACGTGGCGGCGCAGGCCGGGGGCGAAGCGTTCGGTCTCGCGCTGCCAGTTGCCGACCAGGGACATCGGGCAGACCAGGAGGGTGGGGGCGGCGGCGTCGTCGTCCTCGGCGGCCTTTTCGGCGGCGAGCAGGGCGAGGGTCTGGACGGTCTTGCCGAGGCCCATGTCGTCGGCCAGGACGGCGCCGAGGCCGAGGCCGGACATGGTCTTCAGCCAGGCGAGTCCGCGCCGCTGGTAGGGGCGCAGCTCGGCCCGGAAGTCCGGTGGGAGCGGCGGATCCTCGGGAACGGCATCGGCGCCACCGGCGAGCAGGTCGCCGAGCGGACCGTCCACCCGGACGCCGGTGACCGGCAGCCCGGCGACCGTCGCCTCGGGGTCGAGGGCGAGCCGCAGCAGGTCGGCGGTGGCCAGCAGGCCGTCGCGCTGTTCGGTGAGGAAGGCGAGCGCGGCGGCGATCTGCGCCGGGTCGGCCTCCAGCCAGGTGCCCCGGACCCGAACCAACCCCTGTTTGGCGGCGGCGAGTTCGGCGAGTTCCCGCTCGGTGAGCGAGGTGCCGTCCGGGCCGAGCGCGGCCTGCCAGTGGAAGGCGACCACGGCGTCCCGGTCCACCTGGCTGGTGACGGCGAGGGTGCCCGGCGCGGGCGGGGTGGTGGCGCGCAGGGCGAGCCCGAGCCGGGGGCGGCGGCGCCACCAGGCGGGCAGCAGCACGCCGAAGCCGGCCTCGGCGAGGGCGGGCGCGGCGGTGCGCAGGAACTCGAGGGCGCCGGACCGGTCGAGGGTCAGGGCGCACGGGCGGGAGCGGTGGCGCAGCCCGTCCAGGACGGGCCAGCGGTGGGCGGCGCGGGTGAGTTCGGCGACCAGGACCTCGGTCGGGTCGGCGGGCTCGCCGGCCGGTGCGGCGCACGTGGTCCTGCGGGCGAGTGCGGCGTGCGCGGCGCCGCCCTCGTGCAGGTCGGCGGCGCGGACCAGCAGGGAGGGTTCGTCGACGGCCTGGAGCAGGAACTCCAGCTGCCAGGCGTCGCCGGAGGGGCGACCCTCGGGGTCGTCGTCGGCGGGGCCGAGCGGTTCGACCAGGCGGAAGCAGAGCCGCAGCGCCGGGTCGGCGGGTTCGGCGGTGGCGTACCAGTCGGTGATCCGGTGGTGCAGCTCGGCGACCTCCCCGGGCGGGGCGTCGACCTCGCCGGAGGGGGTGGCGAGGGCGTGCAGCCAGCGGGCGGCGGCCGACGCGCCGGGGTCGGGGAAGGGCGTGTCGGCCAGCGCGGCGCGGGCCTCGGCGTCCACCAGGGCGCCCAGGGCCGCGTCCAGCAGCACCTCGCCGGTGCCGGCGCCGGTGGGCCACTCGCCGAGCAGGACGGGCGGGCAGCCCGCCGCCAGTTCGGCGGCCTCGCGACGCCCGGCCGGGGTGGGATCGGGCCGCCAGCGGGCCTGTGGGCGGCCGTCGGTCAGGACGGGCAGCGGCAGCACCCGGCCCCGGCCGACCGCCCGCCAGGCGAGGTCGTGCACCCCGGTGAGCCAGCGCAGCGAGGGGCCGTACACCACCTCGACCCGGCCGGTGCCGGGCAGGTCGGTGTCGGTGACGGCCCAGTGCGGGTCGTGGACCTCGCCGAGCAGCTGGGCGGCGGCTCCGGCGTCGAAGAGGAGCGCGGGCACCCGCCAGGGGGTGAGGACGGCGCCGCCGCGCGGCGGGGTGACCGGCAGGTCGGGCGAGGGGGCGGGCAGGGCGCCGACGGTGGGCAGCAGCAGGGTGGCCCAGCGTTCGGGGGCCTGTCCGGCGAGCCAGCCGAGGCCGGGACCGATGCCGCCGAGGACGGCGGCCAGGGTTCCGGCCGGACAGGCGTAGGGGTGGGCGCGCGGGGCGGGCCGGTCGGGCCGGTCGGGCCGGGCTTCGGCGGGGCCGGGGTGGGCGCGGGCGTCCTCGGCCCAGAGGGCCAGCCGCCCGTCCGCCCGCCAGAGCGCGTGCAGGACGAACATGCGGGGCCTTTCGGGGCGGTGGAACCGGCGCGTGGAACGCGAGGTGGAGTTTCTTCGCAGCCTAGCCGGACGGTCCGACAGTGCCCCTCGGGCCGGACGGCTGGGCCGTTCGGGTGGTCCGCGCGAAGGCCTCGACAGGTGTGGTTGAAATTTGAACGACAGAGTCGTACGCTGAAGCCAAGAAGTTGAAGCCTAAACAAATGGCTTCGAACCCGAGGAGGAGCCATGGGCCTGTTCAACCGCACCAAGACCACCACCGCCACCCCCACCGCCGTGCAGACCCCGGCCGGCCCGGACCTGTCGCACCTGACCGGCGACTGGACCGTGGACGCCATGCACAGCGAGATCGGCTTCTCGGTCCGCCACGCGATGGTCACCAACGTCAAGGGCCGCTTCACCGAGTACGACGGCAAGCTGCACCTGGACGGCACCACGCCGGGCAACTCCTCGGCCGACCTGGTGATCAAGGTCGCCAGCATCGACACCAACCAGGCCCAGCGCGACGAGCACCTGCGCACCGGCGACTTCTTCGCCGCCGAGACCTACCCCGAGATCCGCTTCCGCAGCACCTCCACCGAGGCGGTCGGCGCGGACTCCTACCGGATGAACGGCGAGCTCACCATCAAGGACACCACCCGCCCGGTCGTCCTGGACCTCGAGTACACCGGCAGCGCCACCGACGCCTACGGCGCCGAGCGGGTCGGCTTCGAGGGCAAGGCCGTCGTGGACCGCACCGACTTCGGCCTGACCTACAACGCGGCCCTGGAGACCGGCGGCGTGCTGATCGGCGAGAAGGTCAAGCTCAGCTTCGACATCTCCGCCGTCAAGGCGGCCTGACCCGGCCGCCCACGGCCCCAGCGGCCCGGGCGACCCGTGCCGCCCACCGAGCCCACCGCCCCTGCCTATCCCCCCGAGGCAGGGGCGGTGTTCTGCCCGGCGGCGACCAGCGCCGCGTCCGCCGCGGGCAGCCAACTGCCCGCCGGGCGACTCAACCAGCCCTCGGCCGCGCCGAGTTCACCCGCCGCGGCGGCCAGCGCCCGCAGCCCGGGGTGACGCTCGCCGGGCCGGTGCACCAGGCTGACCAGGCACAGCGGCACCGGCTCCACCAGCGGCACGTTCACCGCCCCCGGAATCCTCGGCCCGCCCACCGTGGTCAGCATCGGATCGCCGTGCCGGGCCAGGTAGCGGGCGGTCTCGTCCAGGCCCACCGGGGGGACGTACGGCTCGGCCGCGGTCAGACCGTGCTCGCGCAGCAACCGGGCGCCGAGCTCGGCCCACTCGGTGGTCGCCGGGTTGCCCGCGCAGACGTCGACGGGGTGCCCGGCCAGGTCGGCCAGCACCAGCGCCCGCCGCCCGGCCAGCGGGTGGGTGTCCGCCATCATCACCGAGATCCGCTCCAACCGCACCGGGAGCTGGGCGAGTTGGCCGCGAACCGGGCCGGGCAGACCGGCGAAGCGGCCGAACGAGGCGTCCAGCCGGTGCGCCAGCAGTTCGGTGGCGGCCGCGGCCAGGCCGCCGTGGAAGCGGGCCAGCAGCTCGCCCTCCGGCCAGGCGGCGCGGGCCCGTTGGAGCACCCGGTCGGCGGTGAGGTCCGGGCCGGTGACGTCGCTGTTGAGGTCGAGCAGCAGCGGCCGGGCGGCGGCACCGGCGCCGGTGCCGGCCTCGGCCAGGATCTCGTCGTGCAGCGCGAGCAGCCGGCGCGCCTTCGGCAGCAGCCGGTGCCCGGCCGGGGTGAGCTCGACGCTGCGGGTGGTGCGGGTGAACAGCGCGTCGCCGAGCAGACCCTCCAGGGTGCGGACGTCCCGGCTGAGTGCCTGCTGGGCGACGTACAGCCGCTCGGCGGCCCAGCCGAAGTGCAGGGTCTCGGCGGTCGCGACGAAGCCGCGGAGCAGACGGGGGTGCAGGTCACGGGGCATGGGCGAGAGATTAACAACAAGGTGTTGTGGGTGCGGCGAAACAGGTGTTGGACGCCTGCCGGCCCGCGCCGCGAGGCTGGTCGCACTCCCCCTTCCGTCCTGTGCCCCAGGAGCCCGATTGCCCTCGCGCGCCCTCCTCGCCTCCTACCGCCGGCTGTTCGCGGCCCCCGGCGCCACCGCCTTCACCCTGGCCGGGCTGCTCGGCCGGCTCGCGCTGTCGATGAACGGCGTCTCGCTGGTGGTGCTGCTCGCCGAACGGCGCGGCTCCTACGCGCTGGCCGGGACGGTCTCGGCGGCCGGCCTGGTCACCGGCGCGATCGGGATGCCGCTGCTCGGGCGCCTGGTGGACCGGTACGGGCAGTCGCGGGTCGCGGTGCCGGCCGCGCTGTACAACGCCGTGCCGCTGGTCGCCCTGCTGCTCTGCGTCCGGCTCGGCGCTCCCGACTGGACCCTGTACGCCTGCTGGGCCGCCTGCGCGGCCGCGCCCAACCTCGGCGGCATGGCCCGGGCCCGCTGGGCGCACCTGTACCGGGACGACCCGGCCGCCCGGCACCTGGCCAACTCCTTCGAACAGGCGCTGGACGAACTCTGCTTCATGGCCGGTCCGGTGCTCGCGATGCTGCTCTGCACCACGCTCGCCCCGGAGGCCGGGCTGCTCGCCGCCGGCACCCTCGGCGCCACCGGCGCGCTGCTGTTCGCCGCCCAGCGGCGGACCGAACCGCCGCTGCCGGCGAGGGATTCGACCGGCCGGCGGCACGGCTCCCCGCTGCGGGTGCCCGGACTGCGGGTGCTGGTGCTGACCTTCCTCGCCACCGGCATGGTCTTCGGCGCGACCGAGATCACCACGGTCGCCTACGCCGACGCGCTCGGCCACAAGGCCGCCGCCGGTGCGCTGCTGGGCCTGGTCGCGGCCGGTTCCTGCGTGGCGGGGCTGCTGTTCGGGCTGCTGACCCCGCGTCGGACGCCCGGGACGCGCTTCCTGGTCGGCGCGGCGGCGATGGCCGGGGTCCTGCTGCTGCCGCTCGCCGCCGGGCTCGGCGGGGCCGGGCTCGCGGTGCTCGGGGTGGTGCTGTTCCTGGCCGGCACGGCCACCGCGCCGACCATGGTGACCGGCATGACGCTGGTCCAGGAGCTGCTGCCGCAGCGGCAGTTCAACGAGGGCATGGCGGTGGCGGTGTCCGGCATCGTGGTCGGCATCTCGGCCGGGGCGGCGCTCGCCGGCACGGTCGCCGAGCACGCCGCGCCCGGCACCGGCTACGCCCTGCCCGCCGGGGCCGCCGCGCTCGCCCTGCTGATCGCGCTGACCGGGCGGCGCCACCTGCGCGCCGGGGCCGCGGCCGGGGCGCGGGAAAATGCCGAGCCGATTGTCAGTGGCTCCGTCTAACTTCTAGGCATGGCGGAAATCACCTACGTCCGAGGCGATGCCACCACGCCCCGCGGCAAGGGCGTGAAGGTGATCGCGCACGTCTGCAACGATCTCGGCGGCTGGGGGAAGGGCTTCGTGCTCGCGCTCTCCAGACGCTGGCCCGAACCCGAGGCCGCGTTCCGACGCTGGCACCGGGAGCGGGCGAAGAACGACTTCGGCCTCGGCGCCCTGCAGCTGGTGCAGGTCGAGCCGTACGTCTGGGTGGCCAACATGGTCGGTCAGCGCGGCATCCGGACCGGGCGCTCCACCGGAGTGCCGGTGCGGTACGAGGCCATCGACACCGCGCTGGCCGCCCTCGGCGGGCACGCGCTCGAGCTCGGCGCCTCCGTCCACATGCCGCGGATCGGCTGCGGACTGGCGGGCGGGCGCTGGTCGAAGGTCGAGCCGCTGGTGGCGGCCCGACTGACGGCGCGCGGCGTGCCGGTGACGGTCTACGACGTCGACTGACTCGGCTCGGTCGACCGACCGACCGCCGCCCCGGGCACTGGCCCCGGCCCGGCCGGCCAGGCGTACACGTACTCGGGCAGCACGTACCCGCCCGGGAACACGCCCTCCTGCGCCCTGATCCGCACACCGCCCTCGCGCTCGTAGAAGGCGATCGCGCGGGTGTTGGCGCGCAGCACCTCCAGGGACAGCTCCGCGCCGGGGTGCCGTTCGGCGACCTCGGCACGGGCCGCGGCCAGCAGTTCCCGGCCGATGCCTCCGCCCGTGAGGCCCGGGCGGACGTGCAGGTTGTCCACCAGCACCCCGCCGTCGGGCTGCGGCACCAGGTAGACGAACCCGGCCGACTCTCCGGCCCGTTCGGCGATCAGCAACACGGGCGTGTTCTCCGGCGTCCCGTAGTCGACCGTCAGGCGCAGCTCCCACAGCTCACGCCGCTGGGCGGCCAGCCCGTCCCCGAGCGCTTCGTCGGGGACGATCCCGCGGTAACTGGCGCACCAGCTCTCGGTGTGCAGGTCCGCGATGCGCACGGCGTCCTGTTCTCCGCCGTGCCGAATGGTGATCCGCCCTGATCCGGTCATGTGACGAGCCTCCCACAGAGATGGAGTTGAACATGTTCAACCACGGCGTCTACAGTTCTGCCAAGATTTTGAACGCGTTCGAAACCACGGGGGCGGTGGGCGCGGCACCGGATGCGGAGGGGGCATCCGGTGCCGCGAGCACCGACAGCACCGACACCGGATGGAACGTCGTCTCCGGCTAGGCTCGTGCCCGTGGACGACCTGGCAGCGACGAACCGAACGGACGACGAGAAGGGTGCGGCCGACACCCCGGCCGCACCCGGCACCGACGGCGGGCCCATGCCCGGCGGCCGGGCCCAGCCCAAGACCGACAAGAGCGAGGCGACCCGGGCGCTGATCCTGGAGACGGCCATGCGGCTGTTCCAGGAACGGGGTTACGAGAAGACCACCATGCGCGCCATCGCCACCGAGGCGGGCGTGTCGGTCGGCAACGCCTACTACTACTTCTCGGCGAAGGAATTCCTGATCCAGGGGTTCTACGACCGGATGACCCACGACCACGCGGCCGACGCCAGGCAGCGCATGGCCCACACCCGGGACTTCGCCGAGCGGTTGCGGATCGCGCTGACCTCCTGGCTCGACACTGCGGCGCCGTACCACGAGTTCGCCGCCCAGTTCTTCCGCACCGCGGCCGACCCGACCAGCTCGCTGAGCCCGTTCTCCAACGAGTCCCACCCGGCCCGGACGACGGCCGTCGAGCTGTTCCGCGACGTCCTGCAGGGCTCCGACCTGGCGCCGAAGCTGGACGCCGAACTGGTCGAGCTGCTGCCCGACGTGCTCTGGCTGAACCTGATGGTCGTGGTGCTCTACTGGGTCTTCGACCGGACCGAGGACACCGAGCGGACCAGGGAGTTCGTCCGGCGCTCGACGCCGATGGCCGCCCGGCTGATCAACCTGTCGCGCTACCGGGTGTTCCGGCCGATCGTGCGGGACGCCAAGGGGCTGATCCAGGACTTCATCCTGCCCACGATCGGCAAGACGGCAGTCAAGTAGGCTGCGCCGCATCTGAGTTGCGCAACGGCGCAGGCCGGCCCGCGATGTGCGGACCGGCCTGCGCCGGTGTTCCCGGCGGCTCAGAACTCGGTCGGCGTCCAAGCCCGCAGCGGAGTGCGCAGCAACAGGTCGGCGGCGGCCGCCGCGCCCGGGCGCACTTCGGTGAGCAGTCCGGCCGCGGCCAGCCTCGGGGCCGTCTCGGAGCCCAGGTAGAGCGAGCCCAACTCGGAGACGTCCAGGGCGAGATCGGCGTCGTCGGTGGTGCGGGTGCAGCGGCCGGTGCCGTCCCCGGCGACCTCGATCGCGAAGCGGCCGGAGGCGTAGCCGAGTCGGTCCTCGACCTCCAGCACCACCCGGCCCGCGGCGCCGTACGTCCGGGCACCGAAGGCGGCCTCGACGTCCAGCAGCCGCAGCCACATCAGGTCGCCGTTCGCCTCGTGCGGGGTGGCCGCGCGCGGGTCCTGGAGCAGCAGCGGCAGCGGGTCGTCCGGGGCGACGCTGTCCACCACGACCTTGCGCACCCAGTCGACGGACAGCACCAGGCGCCACAGCTCGACGGCGGTGGGCAGGTCGAGGGCGATGAAGTCGTCCACGGTGAGCGTGGCGTCGGGATAGGCGCCGTCCCACTTGTTGTCGATCCGGTAGACCACCAGACCGGTGACCCGGCCGTCGGCGTCCCGGTGGACGGCGGTGAACGGCTCCTTGAAGTCCTCGCCCGGAATCCGGAGCTGGTTGGTGTTGCGCTCCCACCAGATCCCGTCCCGGGCGATCGCGCCCGGCTGGGTGAGCCGCCAGCGGTCGTACAGCTCGGCACCGAGCTCGCGCTGCTCCGCCAGGGTCACGAAGTCGATCCGGCCGCCGGGCACGCCGGGCAGACCCTCGCGCAGACCGCGGGTGCGCGCCAGGTCGATCCGCCAGCCGCAGCCCCAGGTGGCCGGGCCGAAGCCGAAGCGGCCGTAGATGTTGTACTCGGCGGCGACCAGGATGGCGACCGCGCAGCCGCGCTCGGCGGCGGAGGCGAGGTCCCGCCGCATCATCGCGCTGAGCAGGCCGCGCCGGCGGTGGGTGGCGCTGACCGTGACGTTGGTGATCGCGTCCGCCTGCACGACGGCCCCGCCCGGGACGGTCAGTTCGACGTCGAAGCTGCGGAAGGTGGCGATCTGGCGGCCGCCGTCGAAGCCGCCCAGCATCCGGCCCGGCTGCCACCTCCGGCGCGGCAGCTCCGGCGCGATGCCCGCGTGCGGGCGCAGGAAGCCGAGGTTGAGCGCCCGGTTCCACTCCTCCACCTCGCCCACGGAGACGGCCCGGAGCTGGACACCGTTCACCGTCTCGACGGCCGTGTCATCGATGTTCTTGCCCATCGCGTCACCGTACGGCGGTGCCCTCGCGGCGGCATCCGATTTATTCCGTGCGCGACCCGGTGCGCGACCCCGTTCACGATCCCGTTCGCGATCCCGTTCGCGATCCGTCGTGCTGCCCGGGCGTCACGACCCAGTGGTTGGTGCGCAGGATCCGGTCCGCGAAGTCGAGGTCCCGCTCGCCGAGCAGCCGGAAGCCGAGCGAGCGGCAGATCCCGTTGGACGGGCCGTTGGTCACCCCCGGGTTGGCGTGCACCTCGCCCCACCGGCCGTCCGCCGCGGCGGCGTCCAGCACCTGCCGCACCGCCGCCTTGGCCAGCCCGCGCCCCTGGAACTCGGGCAGCACCATCCAGCCGATCTCGGAGACGGTGGCGCCGTCCTCCTCGTCCTGCCAGAGCGTGACCAGGCCGGCCGCCTCCCCCGGCTCGGCGCCGTCCAGCAGGATCACCTTGATCCAGGCGCTGTCCGCCGCCACCAGGGCGAGGTCCTTGCGCAGCCGCGCCTCCACCTGCTCCCGGGGCAACGGGCCACCCAGCTCGGCCATCATCGCCTCGTCGCACCGCATCCGGACGTACGCCTCGGCGTCACCCGGTCCGACGTTCCGCAAGTGCACGACGCCTCCTCAGAAGTGTTCGGGGCGGCCACGCTAGCGCGCGTCACCGACATTGGCGCACGGGAGCCGGTCTGACATCCTCGTGCTGGTTCAGACACGACCGACCGTTCTCTGAGGGGGAACCGTGGAGGACGAGTACGTCCGCAGGCTCAAGGAGTACTACGACGGCCGGATGCTGATCGGGAAGGTCCTCGGCGGCCTGGCGGTCGCCGGCTGGCTCTGGGCGCTCTGGCTGGTCTTCGTCCCGGTCGACGGCGGTTGCGGCTCGCCCGCTTTCTACGAGCCGCCGAAGAGGTCCGTCTCCGAGTACTGCAACGCCCAGGAGATCGGCCGGATCGGCGGAGCGGTCGGCGTCGTCCTCGCGACGCTCCCGGTGGGCCTCGGCTGCGCCTGGGTGCTCACGCGGATCCGCGCCGCCCAACGGTAGTCGGGCGCCACGACGGGCCGGTGGTCCACGGCCGGTCGCCGAGCGGGACCGACCGGGCGGGACCGACCGGGCGGCGGGGTGTCGCCGCCCGGCAACGGGCGGCGAACGGAGGTTGACCGGTCGACGCATCGTTCGCGCACGGCGAGGATGGTCACCCGCGATCCGGAGCCGGCGCGGGCCGCGGAGGGTGTGGTCGCGCTCGCCCCGATCGAGGACCTGACCGGGCGTTGACGTCGACCCTGCTACGGCCGGGCGTAGTAGTCCGGGGTGCCCATGATCCAGAGGCTGGCCTGCTTGACCGGCATGCCGACCCGCGGGGCCTCGATCATCTGGTCGTCGCCGATGTAGAGGCCGACGTGGTGGATGTCGGCGGAGCGGCCGGTGTCCGTCCAGAAGACCAGGTCGCCGGGGCGCAGCTGGTGGTAGCTGACCGGGGTGGACTGGGCGTACTGGTCGGCGGCGAAGTGGTTGAGCTGCTTGCCGCCCTCGCGCCAGGCCATCATGGTCAGCCCGGAGCAGTCGTAGCCCTCCGGCCCCTCGCCGCCCCAGATGTAGGGCAGGCCGATCTTGGACTTGGCGAAGGCGATGGCGGCGGCCGCGCCCTCGGCCGACCAGGGACGGCCGGCGGGCGGCACCGTCTGGGCCTTGGCGGCGGCGGCAGCAGCGGCAGCGGCTTCGGCGTCGCGGGCGGCCTGCTCGGCGGCGGCACGGGCGGCCGCCTCGGCCTCCCGGACGGCGGTCGCCTCCAGCGCCTCGCGGCGCTCGCGCTCCAGCTCGACGGTGGTGTTCCGGGCGGCGGCCAGCTCGGTGAGCAGCTGTTCCCGGCGCCGGTCGGCGGCGGCGACCTCGCCCTGCTGGGCGGCGAGCCGCTGCTGCGCCCTGGTCCGGGCCGCGCCGACCTCGGCGGCGGCCTTCTCGGCGGTCTCGGCGGCGGTGCGGGCGGCGGCCGAGGCGCTGCGGGCGGCGGCGGCCGTGGAGGTGGCGGCGTCCAGGATCTGCCGGGTGCGCTCGCTGACCACGCCGACCACGGCGGCGCGGTCGCCGGCCTCGCGCGGGCCGTGGGCGCCGAGCAGGGCGTTGAGTGCGGACAGTTCGGCGCCCGCGCCCTGGCGGTACGTTTCGGCGGCGAGTCGGGCGGCGTCCTCGGCGGCCTCGGTGCGCGCGGCCTCGGCGTCGGCCGCGCGCCGGTTGGCGGCGGTCTCCTCGGCGCGGGCCCGGGTGAGGGCGAGCTGGGCACCGTTGTACGCTTCGACGGCCTGTTCGGCGCTGCGGCCGGCCCGGTCGAGTTCGGTCCGGGCGGCGGTCAGCGCGGCCTCCAGCGCGGCCACGGAGGCGGCCTTGCCGTCGGCCTCGGCGCGGGAGCGGTCGATCTCCTCGGTGGACGGGTACGGGTCCTGGCCCGCCGGGGTCTGACCGGACGGCGGCCGGCCGGCCGGGGTCTGACCGGCCGCCGGTTCCGGGTCCACCGGGGCGGCCTGGGCGGTGGGGAGCAGCCCGAGCAGGGCGGTGAGGGACAGCAGGAGGGTCGGCAGGATCCTGCGCGCCACGAGACATCCCTTCTCACGGGTCCGGAGGGGACGGCGGCGGATGCCGAGTGGCGCGCGGGCGGGCGGCGGCCGGGCGGCGGGAGGTCCGACGAATCATCCCATCACGTGACAGAACGGTCACTCGCCGCCCATGTTCTCAACTCCGACGCCGTTCACACCTCGAACGCGCTCCACCGGCCGGGTGACTATCCGATGATCCGACCAGACGTCAACTCTGATCAGGCGCGCAGGGCATACGAACTACCGGTGGATCCGGCGGGTCCGCGTCCGCAGGTGGGGGTGTCGCTCCGGCCGGCGCTCCGCCCCGCTCGGGCCGACCCCGTACGTCCGGTTGCGCCCGGCGCGGACCGTACGGCGGCGCTGCCGCGCCCCGGCCGAGCGGTCCGGGTCGCTGCCGGGCGCCCTCCCCACCGGCTGCGGGTGCGGCGCGGGCAGGTGCACCGCCGCACCGACCACGGCCGCGGAGCGGCGGTCGGCCAGTCGCGCCTGGCGACGGGCCAGCGCCCGGGCGGCGTGCGCGTCGAGGTGGGCGGAGGCCCGGGCGGCCATCCGCTCGGCGACCCGGTGGGCGGCCGGGTGGTTGGCGGGCACCTTGTCGGGCGCGCCGGCGATCAGGTCGAAGAGCCAGGTGCGGGCGCGGTCGGCGCGCCGGTGCAGCAGGCGTTCGCGCCGGAGCGCACGCGCCCGGCGGCGGGAGCGCGCGGTGTACCGCCAGCGGGCCCACGGGCTGCTCGGGCGGGCCAGCCGGATCGCGCCGATCCAGGACAGGCCGGGGATCATGATCCCGAGCAGGCCGGTCCACACCTTGCCCTTGAGCAGGGTGATCACCGAGGCCAGCGCGTTCACCGAGATCACCGTGATCAGGCCCCACCGGGTGTCCTCGCCGGGCAGCGCGCCGAACGGCACGTACCCGATCAGCAGCAGGGCGGTGAACAGGATGCCGAAGATCACCGCGTCCACCGACTTGCGGCCCTGTTCGCTCCAGTACACGTCGTCCAGGTGCAGGATCAGCGCGAACTCGTCCAGCACCAGCCCGCAGCCGATGCCGAAGAGCAGCCCGAACCAGTCGATCCACGGGGGCGTGCCGTAGGCGGCGAACACCCCGATGCCGCCGATCAGCAGGAAGCCCAGCCCGAACACCATGTGGTGGATGTGCAGACCCCCGGGGGTGATGTTGCCGGGCCACCAGCGCACCTGGGCGCGGATCATCCGCACGCTGAACCGGATGAAGACGAAGGAGGTGATGAAGCCGACCAGCAGCAGGAACAGCGGTTGCTTCTGCGCGTTGACGATGTGCTCGCGGTAGCCGTCCAGCAGTGTCGACATGGGTCTTACCTTCGTTCCTGGTGCTGCGTCCTGCCTGCCGTGGGACGGCCCGGAAGCCGATACCGGCCCGACAGCGGGCCGCCACGGACCACCATGATCCCGGCACCGGGCCCGCGGGCCCGACCCGCGGTCAGAACCCCCGGGTGCGCTTGGCCGCCCGGCGCGGCACCGCCGGGTAGAGCGAGGGCAGCTCGGCGCCCACCGGCAGTTTCAGGAACAGCCGGGCGATCTCGCCACCGAGATTCACCCCGATCGCCAGCGCCATCGCGATCGCCGCCGCCCGGAACACCGACACCAGGCCGGTGCTGGAGTGACCCTGGGCGAAGGCGAGCATCCCGAGGTAGAGCGCCGAACCCGGCATCAGCGGGCCGATCGCGGCGGTCACGTACGGCAGCGCCGAGCCGTTGCGGTAGCGCGCCATCAGCTGGCCGAACAGGCCGACCAGTCCGGCCGCCACCCCGGTCGCGGCGATCGGGTTGACGTGCGCGTTGTACACCAGCGCGCCGTAGCTGGCCCAGCCGATGCCGCTGTTGAGGGTGACCAGCGCGAGGGTGCGGCGGTCGGTCTGCAGCAGCATCGCGAAGGCCAGGGTCAGCACCATCGCGGCGACCATCTGGACCGGCGGGTAGCTGATGCCCACCAGGCTCTCGTCCGGCTTGAGCCTCGCCTCGAAGCCGACGCCCAGGTAGAGGATCATGATCACGCCGATCACGATGCCCGCGACCAGGTAGATCACTTCCAGCAGCCGGGCCGCGGCGGTGATGTAGAAGCCGGTCAGACCGTCCTGCACGGCGGCGACCAGGGCGCGCCCGGGCAGCAGGGCGAACAGGCCGCCGGTGATCACCACCGAGCCGCGCAGGCCCCAGTCGTTGAAGGACAGGATGATGCCCGAGGCGGCGGCCGGCATCGCGGCCGCCACGAACTGGTAGAACTCCGGCAGCCGGCGCCGGGCCAGCGCGGAGGCCAGCCGGTCGCCGAGGACGGCCGCGACGAAGGCGCTGCCGAAGACCAGCCAGGCCTTGTCGTCGAGCCGCCCGCCGACCAGGAAGGTCGCCGCGCCGGCCAGCAGACCGGTGGTCAGGGCGAGCAGCCAGGCCGGGTAGGGGTGCCGGTTGCGGCGGATCAGGGCCAGCCGGCGGTAGGCGTCGTTGACCGTCACCTGCTCCGCGGTGATGTCGGCCACCAGCTCGTAGACCGCGTTCAGCCGGGTGTAGTCGGAGGTCCGGCGGCGCACCACGCGGTCGGCGGTGACCGGCGGCTCGACCAGCGACGGCTGGTACGAGATACCGATCAGGGTGAAGGTCACCTGCGGCTCGCAGCGGTCCAGCCGGTAGGCGTGCGCGATGCCGAGCATCGCCGCCTCGACGTCCTCGGCGGCCTCGCCGCTGGCCAGCAGCAGTTCGCCGATGCGCAGCGTCAGGTCGAGGATGCGCGGGACGTTGCGGGCGGTGCCCGCGGAGGGGTGCATCTCGCGGGCGGTGCGCTCGAAGGCGGGACGCTCGGACATCGGGGTGCGCAGCAAGGTGCGCATCCGGTCCGGCCAGGGCACCTCCCCGGGGGCGCCGACGGTCAGCTCGGGGACCGGGATGCCGGTGGGCGGGGTGTAGCCGGCGGCGCGCCACTCCTCGGGGGTGAGGGTGTCCTCGGCGACCGAACGGCGGCGGACCGGACGCTCGGCGGTCGAGCGGTCGGCGGTCGAGCGGTCGGCGGCCGGGTGCTCGGGCGTGGCGTCCCGGGGGCGCAGGTCGACGGTCAGCTCGGGGTGCGGCTCCAGCGGCGGCTCGGGCTCCGGCCGCTGTTCGGACTCGGGCTCGGGTGCCAGCAGGCCCCTGGTCTCCGGGACGGGCGGGGCGAGCGGGACGACGACGGTGGGCTCGAGGGGCGGGACGGGGTGGCCGAGCAGCCCCTCGGTGGGCGGCGCCTCGGCGGGGTGCACCGGCTCCGGCGGTGTCTGCCGCACCTGGCGGACCGCCCGGCCTCCCCTCGCCCGCTTGCCCGCACCCGGTCGGCCCCGCTTAGGCACTTCCGCTCCTTGCCGCCCCTGGTGGCCGCCGGCCACCGTTCGATCTCGGGATACACCTTGCCTGATCGAACAGCTGGACGCACATGTACGCGACGTCCCGCGGCGGCGCCCCCGGGCGCCTACCCGGCGCGGTGCGGTCGGCGGGCTCCGCTCCGGACCGGCGGGCCCGGAGCGGTTCGACCGCCACGTGAAGCATCGGCGAGGACTCACCCCGACGCGAGATGTTCCCCGACCCGGCGCGGGGCATGCCGACCGAACCGGGCCGGGGACCCGGGGAACCGGGCGGCTCAGATGTCGTAGCGCTCGATGATCTCCGTGTGCCGGCGCAGGTCGACCCCCGCCGCGTCGGCCAGTTCGAGCCAGGTGACCGGGTGCTCCCAGCCGGCCGTGAGCTCGTGCAGCAGCGCGTCGGCGTCCTCGGCCGAGGCGGTCGGCGGGAGGCCGAGGGCGGCGTAGACGCCGGGCAGGTCGTCCTCGTCCCGCTCCGGGTCCGGGAGCCGGTACTGCTCCCCGCTGTACACCCAGAGCGCGTAGCCGGCCGCCCGCAGTTCGTCCCGGAACCCGGCCCAGGCTTCGTCCGCGGGCCGGACGCCGTCGATCCAGTACGTGGTGTAGCCGGCCGGGTCGAGCAGGGTCAGCAGCGCGAAGGTGGGGCGCCAGTTCGCCCGTTCCTCCTCGGGGGCGTCCTCGGCCGGCGGGCGCTCCAGCAGGGCTGGGGCGAAGACCACCACGTCGCCGTGGTTGAGCGTCAGGTCCGCGCCCAGCACCGGCAGGATCCGGGCGGTGGCCGGGCCCGTCCGGACGGCGGGCAGGTCCACCGGGGTGCCGTTGGTGCGGGTGGCGCGGACGGCGATCAGCTGCCACTCCTCGTCCACCGGGCCCTCGGGCCGGTCGAACTCGATGCCGATCCGCGCGCCGGTGGAGCGGACCACGGCCCAGTCCCGGTTGGCGCTGGCCGCGGTGATCAGGTGCCAGAGGTCGGGCTCCTGGACCGTCCGGTGGAGCTCCGCCTCCCCCGCCTCCTCGGCGGGCAGGGCGTGCTCCAGCAGCTCCTGGTAGAGGCGCTGCGCGGTGACGTGGTCGCCCAGCTCGGTGGCGGCGGCCGCGGCCAGCCGGCGAGTGTTGATCCACCTCGCGTCCAGCGCCAGGATCGCCTCGCACTGCTCCAGCACCTCGGCCCAGCGCTGCTCGGCGGCGGCCCAGCGGGCGCGTATCCAGTGCGCGTCGGCCGGGCTGGTGGCGGCCAGTCGGTCGGCGAGGCGTCGCACGCCCTCGGCGTCCCGGGCCTCGATCAGGGCCTGGCCGAGCGTGCCGGTGAGCTCCTGGCTGCCCGGGTCGGCGTCCAGCCGCCGCCACAGCAGGTCGGCGGCGGCCCGGGCGTGGCCGAGGCCGCCGAGCACGTTGGCCAGCACCACGGCCAGGTCGGTGGCGCCGGCCTGCTCACCCCGGTACCGGTCCAGGGCGACGGAGAGCAGGTCGGCGCCGGTCTCGAAGGGCACCTGGGCCTCGGCCAGGTGTGCCGTCAGTTCGCCGGGCGGGACGGGCAGCTCGGGCACCGGCAGCGCCTCGGCGGCCGCCCGCAGGGCCGCGACCCGCTCGGCCACGCCGGCGGTGCGACGCAATTGGGTGAGTTTACGCTCCCCGGTCGCCGCGAGCGTGAGCGCCACCGTACGGGCGCCGCGGGCGAGCGCCAGCCGACCGGCCGCCAGCAGCAGGTCCACGCACGGGCGGTGCGAGCCGGTGCCGTCCAGGTATCCCACCCAGCCGGCCAGCACGGCGCCCAGTTCGGCGTCGTTCTCCCAGGCGCCGGCCGCGATCAGCAGCTCGACCGTCTCCGTCCAGCTCGCGCGCAGGTCGGCGTGCCGCTCGGCCTCGGCCCGCTCGGGCAGCAGGGCGAGCGCCTCCGTCGTGCGCCCGAGCGCGGCGAGCGCGCGGGCCCGCTGCAGGGCGCCCCAGCGCCGGTCGCTCTCGTCGATCTCCTCGCCCCGCGCCCGGGCCGCCCGCTCGGCGGTGTCCAGCAGGGTGAGCACCTCCTCGTGCCGGCCCAGCAGGTGCAGGGCGCCGGCCCGGGTCCGGTGGAAGCGGAGCGAGACCTCCTGGCCCGCGCCGCGCATCCGGGCGGCGGCGGTGTCCAGGTGGGCGAGCGCGTCGGCGGGCCGGTCGTCGTCCTCCAGGGCGCCGGAGTACTCGCGGGAGAGGCAGTCGAAGCAGGCGCGACCGGGTTCGATCCGGTCCAGCGTCTCGCCGACCACCTCGAGGCGCTCGCGCGCGTACCCGGGGCCGTCGACCCGGGCGTGGCAGATCGCGAAGTCCTGCACCACGCAGACGGACTGCGGGCAGCCGGCCGTCTCCTCCCGGTGGGCGAAGTCCAGCAGGTCGACCACCTCGGGCATGACGGACTCGCCCTGCTGGCGCTTGTTCAGCAGGTTCTGCATCCGCCAGTGCCGCAGGTAGACCTCGACCCAGGGCAGGCCGAGGGCCCGGGCGGAGGCGATCGCCTCCGGGTAGGCCGCGTCGAGCTGCTCGTTGCGCCCCTCGGTGGCGTGCTCGGGCAGCTCGTACATGGCGTCGGCCAGCCGGCGGTGGCCGGCCGCGTACAGCTGCTGGTGGGTGTCGCGCACCCAGGCCCAGATGTCGGTGGTCATGTCCGTTCCCCCTGCGTCGTGCTGATGAGTTGTCTACCGCGAGCCACTGACAATCCGTCCGCCGGGCGGTCCGTCACGTCTCCGCCGGGAGGTCGCCGGGGCTGTCCGGAACGCCGGGCAGGCCGGCCGGGACGGCGGCGGTCAGGGCGGAGACGGCGGTGCCGATGCCGGCCAGCGCGGCGCCGAGGTCCCCTTCGGAGGGGCCGGTGGAGGCCGCCGCCATGATCACCTTGAGCGAGCGGAGCAGGCCGGCCGCGGTGGCGCTGCCGGTGTGCCCGGCGCGGTAGGCGGCGAGCAGGTCCTGGACGGCCGGGCAGGCCAGGTTGAGGTAGAGCCGGGCCCTGACCCCGCCGTCGGTGCGGGCGGTGAACGCCCGGGCCAGCCGCAGCGCGGCGGACGGGATCCGGGCGTCGGCCTGGTCGTCCTCGATCCGGGCCTTCAGTTCGGCCTCGCGGTCCGGCACCAGGACCAGCGGCAGGCCGGGCGGGTCGAAGCGGGCCGGGACGAGCTGCTCGCCCGGGTCGGCGAGGGCGCCGGACAGCCAGGCCGACTCCTCGGGCGGCAGCGGGCGCTCCGGGTCGCGGAACAGTTCGCGGTTGCCCTGCTCGCTGCCCAGCTCGACCAGTCGGCAGCCGCGCAGCTGGGCGTAGCGGCGCAGGAACGGCAGGACGGCGTACCGGTCGCCGCGGGCGATCGGCACCCGCATCGCCCGGTACAGCATCTCCTCGAAGCCGCCGCCGGTGCCGAGCGCGACGTGCACGGCTCCCCCGCCGGCCGCCCGCAGTCCGCCCGCGGTGAGGTCGCCCTGCGAGGTGGGCACCGGGACGTCGTCGGCGAGCAGGGTGAACAGCCGCTCGTCGCAGAGCGCGGCGCCGAGCAGGTCCTGGCCGTGCCGGGTGAGGATCCGGCGCCAGGCGGCGGGCCGCAGCCGGGCCGTCTCGTAGAGACCGTCCACGACGGCGTCGGTGAGAGCCTGCTGGAGCGCGCGGTAGTGCTCGTCGCGCTGGAGGTCCTCGCGGCTGGCGGTGGGGGTGAGCCGGCTGGACTCGATCACCCCGCCGATGAACCCGGCCCAGCCGGGCAGCAGGTCGCGGGCGTCCTCGGCGAGCAGCATGCCGCGCAGGTAGACGGCGAGGTCGCGGTTGTCGCTGCTGCCGTAGGTGCCGCCGTCCTGGACCCAGAGCAGGCCGACCGCGTCGGTGGCGCCCTCGACCGGGCTGACGGGGAAGGCGGTGAGCGGTTCGAAGCGGCGGCCGAAGGCGGTGGCGAAGCGCATCCGGGCGGCGTGCTGGTCGCCCGGCACTTGCCGGCGCCACGGCACCTGGACCGAGTTGACGGGCTGCTCGTCCTCGCCGACGAAGACCGGAATGGGCAGCAGCACGCAGTAGCGGCCGAGGACTTCGCGCAGCGCGACCTCGTCGGCGAGGTGGGCGTGCTCGGCCTTGAGTGCCAGTTCGACCACGGTGCCGGGCTGCGGACGGGCGGGTACCGGCTCGACCTGGTAGTGCTCGCCGCCGCGGCTGCGGTAGCGGTGGCCGAGCCGCGGCTCGCGGTGCGAGGTGGTGGTGACGGTCACCTCGTCGGCGACCGAGAAGGCGGAGAGGAAGCCCAGGCCGAAGGCACCGATCAGCTCCTGGTTGCCGGTCAGTTCGCGCAGCATCCGGGTGTAGCCGGTGCCGACGGTGGCCAGGTAGGCGTGGATCTCCGGCTCGGTGAGGCCGGCCCCGGTGTCCTCGATGGCGACGGTCCGCCGCGCGGCGTCGGCGCGCACCCGGATCAGCGGACGGTGCTCGCCGTCCGGGTCCTCCAGGAGCCTGCGGGTGTGCGAGTCGTGGGCGTTCTGGACGAGTTCGCGCAGGGCGACCAGCGGGGTGGAGTAGAGATGGGTGGCGAGGACGTTCACCAGGCCGCCGAGGTCGACCTCGGTGGTGCGCAGGTCCTCGGCGGGGGTGGGCTCGGTCGGGGCACCTTCAGACATGGGTCCCCAGTGTGCCAGTGCGACAATCTGCCGACCATTTCCTTCCAGCCGCCAGTCTCCACCGGCGGAATGACGGATTCTGGTCAACGTCGAATTGACCGATCCCCCACCATCGAGGGAAAGGCCACCCGTTTGGTGGAGTTCGTCCACGTCGCTGGTGAATGCTGATCACGCGACGTCAGGCAACGGCGCTCCGGGGCGGCCACTCCGGATCGCGCCGCAATTCGCACTTCCAGTTCAGGGGGACCAGCGTGTCCCGTAGCCGCGCAGCCGCCGCCGTCACCACCCTCGGAGCCTTCCTCCTCGTCGGCGTCGGCGCCGCCACCGCGCACGCCGACAACGGCGCCGGCGCGATCGACCGCTCCAACAGCAGCGTCGTGAGCGACGTCGGTTCCGGCAACGTCATCGGCAGCGCCACCGGCAACGTGGTCAACACCCAGCAGACCGCCACCGGTTCGGGTGCGAGCAACCAGAACAACGGCCTCGCCGTGGCCGGTAACGGCGGCAACGTCGGCGCCCTGCAGGGCAACGGGAACTTCGACGCCCGGGTCTACTACCCGCACGTCCTCTCCTAGTCCCTGGTCGCTCACCGGGGCCGGTGCCCGGCGGCACACCACGGGCCGTGCCGGGTGCCCGCCCCGCGCCGACGGGGGCGGGGCGGGCGCCCGGCACGGCGCGCTACTCCCGGACCCCGAGCTCCCGGACCCCGAGCTCTTGAACCCCCAGCACCGCCCGGCCCAGCCGCCGCAGGCAGTCGCCGAGGTCCGGCCTGGCGCTGTGCGGACGGTTCCGCACCCCGTCGTTGACCAGCGAGAACAGCGCGTGCACCCGGATCCGGGCGGTCGCCGCGTCGTCCTCCGGGCGGACCTGCCGCAGCAGGTCGACCCAGGTGCGCAGGAAGTCGCGCCGGAAGTCCACCGCGACCCGGCGGTCCGGCGGGGCCAGCCGCTCGGTCTCGCTGAGCATCGCGCCCAGATAGTCGCCGTTGCGCAGCGCGAAGTCGACGTACGCGCCGAGCCCGGCCGCCAGCGCCGCCCGCGGCCCGGCGGCGGTCGCGATCGCGCCGTCCACCTCGTGCCAGAGCCGCTCCCGGCTGCGCACCAGGGAGGCGGCGAGCAGGTCGGCCTTGCTGTCGAAGTGCCGGTACACGCTGGGGCCGGAGATGCCGACGGCGGCGCCGAGTTGGTCGGTGCTGACGTTGTCGAAGCCGCGCTGGTGGAACAGCCGGACGGCCGCCGCCAGCAGTTCCTCCCGGCGCGCCTGCGGCCTCGGCTGCGGCGCGGGTGCGGCCACCGGCCCGGCGGCCGTGCCGTCCAGGGACACCGCGAGCACGGCCGCGACCAGTTCGCGCAGCAGCGCCTCGGCCCGGCGGGGCTGCGGCGCGGCCGACTGGTAGGACAGCCCGGCACAGCCGGAGAGCGCCGACCAGCAGAGCAACTCGGCGTCTGCGCCGTCTAGTTCGGGCCGCTCGGCGCGCAGCACCGCGGTCATCAGGGCGACGTCCGCGCGGAGTTCGCGGCGCAGCTCGGCTCGGCGGGCGGCCGGCAGCAGCCGGGCGTCGCGCTGCACCAGGGTGCCGAGCGGGCGGTGGCCGACCGCCACCGCGGCCAGGGCGGCGCCGAGTTCGTCGGTGCTGCCGGCCGCGCGCAGGCCGTCGGCGAGCGCGTCCAGGCCCAACCGCACGGCGCGGTCGAGCAGTTCGGGCTTGCCGCGGAAGTGCCGGTAGAGGGCGGGCGCGGTGATGCCCACCCCGGCGGCGACCTCGGTCATCGAGACCTGGTGGTAGCCGCTGCGGTGGAAGCGGTCGGCGGCCACGGCGAGGATCTGGGCGCGCCGGCCGGGCGGCCGTCGGACCACCATGACGCACCTCCTCCGCGAACTCCTTTGAACGCCGTCCAAAGGCTAGCAAGGATTCACTTGACGCTCCGCTCCGCCCGCGATCCCGGGCCGGACGACTCTGGACAGCCGAAGCTACCCGGGATTAACTTGTGGGGCCACCACCTGGGTCGTTCCGCCGTGGCCGGTACTCCGGCCGGCACCGTCGAAGGGAGCGCCGCCGTGCGCCGCACCGTGTTCAACGAGGACCACGAGGCCTTCCGGGAGACCATCCGGGACTTCATCGCCAACGAGGTCGTCCCGGTCTACGAGAGCTGGGAGGCCGACGGCCACCCGCCCCGCGACTTCTACCGCCAGCTGGGCGAACTCGGCGTCTACGGCATCGAGGTGCCGGAGGAGTACGGCGGCGCGGGCGAGAGCGGGTTCAAGTACCAGGCGGTGATCGCCGAGGAGACCGCCCGGGCGGGCGTGAGCTTCGGCTCCTCCGGCGTGCACACCGGGTTGGTGCTGCCGTACCTGCTGGAGTACGCGAACGAGGAGCAGAAGCGGCGCTGGCTGCCCGGCTTCGTCTCCGGCGACATCATGACCGCGATCGCGATGACCGAGCCGGGCGCCGGCTCCGACCTCGCGGGCATCTCCACCACCGCCCGGCTCTCCGAGGACGGCACCCACTACGTCCTGAACGGCGCCAAGACCTTCATCACCGGCGGCGTGCTGGCCGACCTGGTCCTGGTGGTCTGCCGCACCTCGCCGTACGACCCGGAGAACCGCCGGGCCGGGCTGTCCATCCTGTGCGTGGACACCACCTCGCCCGGCTACTCGGTCGGCCGCAAGCTGCAGAAGATCGGCCTGCGCACCTCGGACACCGCCGAGTTGGCGTTCAGCGACGTCAAGGTGCCGGTGGAGAACCTGCTCGGCGAAGAAGGCCGGGCCTTCTCCTACCTGACCCACAACCTGGTGCAGGAGCGGCTGGCGATCGCCGTCGGCGCGTACGCGGCGGCCGCGGCGGCGATCCGGTTCGCGGTGCAGTACGTCAAGGACCGCAAGGTGTTCGGCAAGGCGGTGGCCGAGTTCCAGAACACCAAGTTCACCCTGGCCGACTGCCAGGCCCAGGTGCTGGCGCAGCAGTCGATGGTGGACCGCGCGCTGGAGCTCTACCAGGACGGGGAGCTGACCGTCGCGGACGCGGCGGCGGCGAAGCTGTTCTGCACCGAGTCGGCTTCCACCGTGATCGACAAGTGCCTGCAGCTGCACGGTGGTTACGGCTACATCCTGGAGTACCCGATCGCCCGGCTCTACACCGACAACCGGGTGTTCCGGATCTACGGCGGCACGAGCGAGGTCATGCGCAGCATCATCGCCAAGTCGCTGGGGCTGTAAGGGCCGCAAGGGCTGCAAGGGCGTTCCAGGCGCTCACGGCCGCGTCAAGCTGCGCCGCGTCAAGCTGCGGCGGGCCGCACCCCCATGGCGGCCCGCCGCGTCCCTGTGTCCGCACGGGCGCACGGGCCTACGGGCTCACGGGCTCACAGGCCTACGGACGCACGGGCTCGCGGGCGCGCCCGGTCGGCTCAGTTGGGCGAGCCGTGCTCCGCGCGCCAGGCCTCCCAGCCGGCGGTGGAGGCCACCCTCGCCTCGTGCAGGGCCCGCTGGGCGAGCGCGCTCGGCGGGGTCTCCAGGCTGCGCACCCAGCTGCGGCCGGCGTTGAACAACGCGGCACACACCAGCGCCGCCCCGGCCGCGCCGAGCACCGAGCCGATGCCGGTCAGCGCCACTCCGCCGACCAGCAGCGAGCGGTTGACCTGGAACCCGTTGGAGATCTTCTGGTTGGTCGCCATGCCTCCACGATGCGGGCAGTCGGCGGGGGCTGCACCTCGGGTGGCCCGCTCCGCGGCTCTCCGGGTGCGCGTCGCCGGTGCGTCCGCCAGCCTGGGCACACGGCCTGGGCACCGGCTTGAGGAGGAGGCGCGCGATGCCCGATCTCGAACGGCTCGCCGTGGAGCACGCCGCCCTGGCGGCCGAGAGCCCGCACGGACGCAGCGCCCACCTGGTGCTGCACGACGGGATGCTGCGGCAGACCGTGATCGCGATGACCGCCGGCACCGCGCTGGACGAGCACACCCCGCCCACCGCCGGGAGCGTCCAGGTGCTGCGCGGCCGGGTCTCGTTGACCATCGCCGGGCGCCTGCTGGAGCTCTCCGTCGGTGAGCTGGAGCCCGTCCCGCAGGAGCGGCACGGGCTGCTGGCACACGTCGACTCGGTGGTGCTGCTGACCGCCGTCACGGCGTAGCGTCGGATCCCAACACGCTGCCGCTGACCAGCCGGAGCCCGCGCAGGAACTCGTACCCGTTCGGAGCCAGGTCGGGCGCGGCCAGCCACTGGGCGACGTAGCCGGCCAGCAGGATCTGGTAGAAGGCGCCGCGGGCGAGCTCCTCCTCGGTGTCCGGCACCTCGGCGACCCCCTGGAACACCGCGGCGAGGCCGAGCCGGCCCTCCTTCTGCGCGTCCTCCAAGGCCTTGGCGAGCTCGGGGTCGTGCCCGGCCTGGGCGAGGGCCTCGAACTGGGCCGCCCAGAGCCCGCGGTGCTCGACGAAGACGTCCCGGAGGCCGTTCCAGACAGCCGCGAAGCGCAGCTCCGGATCGTCCGACACCTGGCTGGCGCCGTACACCACCGCCGCCAGGGCCTCACCCATCTCGCCGATCGCCTCGATCATCGCGGCGTTGAGCAGCGCGTCCTTCGAGCCGAAGTGGTAGCCGATCGCGGCCAGGCTCACGCCCGAGGCGGTCGCGATGTCACGGGCCCTGGTGCGCCCGTAGCCCTTCTCGTACAGGCAGCGCTTGGCGCCGGCCATCAGGTCTTCGCGGTTTCCCATGCGCCGATCCTACGGGCGGACTGCACAGACGTCTTGCACAAGTGTCTTGCACATTTTTTGTCTTGCACGTTTGTCTAGCACCTTTGCCTTGCGCGATCGTCTTGCGCAGATGTCTTGGACGTTCGTTTTGCACATTCGTACTAGACAAATGTCTGACACGTCCGTACCGTCTTCCCCATGACCGCAACCACCGGCCGCGCAGGCCGTCGCGAATGGATCGGCCTGGCCGTCCTCCTGCTCCCGACGCTCGTCCTGTCCATGGACATGGGCGTGCTGTTCTTCGCCGTCCCGTACATCTCCACCGAGCTGGCGCCCACCGGCACCCAGCAGTTGTGGATCATGGACATGTACTCGTTCCTGTTGGCCGGACTGCTCATCACGATGGGCGCGCTGGGCGACCGGATCGGCCGCCGCCGGCTGCTGATGATCGGCGCCGCGGGCTTCACCGGCGCCTCGCTGCTGGCCGCCCGCTCCGGCAGCGCCGACCAGCTGATCGCCGCCCGCGCCCTGCTCGGCATCGCCGGGGCCACCGTGATGCCCTCGACCCTCGCGCTGATCCGCAACATGTTCCACGACCCCAAGCAGCGGCAGACCGCGCTCGGCGCCTGGGGCGGCGTGCTCACCGCCGGGGCCACCCTCGGCCCGGTCGCCGGCGGACTGCTGCTCGACCACTACTGGTGGGGCTCGGCCTTCCTGGTGGCCGTTCCGGTGATGGTCCTGGTGCTGCTGACCGCGCCCGTCCTGCTGCCCGAGTACCGCACCGCCACCCGCACCGGCCGCTTCGACCTGCCCGGCGCCGCGCTCTCGCTCGCCGCGATCCTGCCGCTGGTCTACGGGGTCAAAACCCTCGCCGTGAACGGCTGGAGCCCGCTGCCCGCCTTCGCCGTCGCGGCCGGACTCCTGCTGGCCGGCGCCTTCGTGTGGCGCCAGCGCACCGCCGCGAACCCGCTGATCGACCTGAGCCTGTTCCGGATCCGCACCTTCAGCGGGGCGATCAGCGTCAACACCCTCGCGATGTTCGCGATGATGGGCTTCGCCCTCTTCACCTCGCAGTACCTGCAGTTGGTCAAGGGCATGAGCCCGTTCACCGCCTCGCTCTGGTCGCTGGTGCCGAGCGTCGGTGTCGGCGCGGCGATCGGGATCAGTTCGGCGCTGGCCGGCAAGGTCCGCCCGGCGGCGCTGATGGGCGGCGGCTTCGTGGTCGGCGCGACCGGCTTCGCGATGATGACCCAGGTCGGCCCGCACTCGCCGCTGGCACTCATCCTCACCGCGGCGGGCGTACTGGCCGCGGGCACCGTCGGCACCATGACGATGACCGCCGAGATGGTCGTCTCCGCCGCCCCGGCCGAGCAGGCCGGCGCCGCCTCCGCCACCTCCGAGACCGCCGTCGAACTCGGCAGCTCGCTCGGCATCGCCCTGCTGGGCGCGGCGGGCGCCGCGGTCTACCGACACCAGCTGGACGGCGCCCTCCCGGCGGGCGTCGGCGGCGCGGCCGCCCGCACCGCGCAGGACACCCTCGGCGGCGCGGTCTCCGTCGCGGCCCAGCTGCCCGGGCGGCTCGGCCCGGACCTGCTGGAGACCGCCCGCAGCGCCTTCACGGACGGCCTCCACGTCGCCGCCGCCGTCGGACTGCTCTTCGCCCTCGGCGCCGCCCTCCTGGCCCACCGGCTGCTGCGCCACCTCCCCGCCACCACCCCGGCCCCGGCCCCGGAACAGGCCCCGGCCCCGGAACAGGAACCCGCCGCCGCCTGATCCGTCCACGGCCCCGGTCCACGCGAGTCATCGAGAGCCCCCGTCCACCCGCGCGGGGGCTCTCCGCCGTCCGGGGCAGGCGGGGGCAGGACGGCGGGAGCAGGCCCGCCGTCGCCGACAGCTCGATCATTGCCAGCGCGCGCGAATCATGGCGGCCGTTTCCTCCAGACCGACGGAGCCGTCACGGCGCTCGGCCTCCGCCTCGTCAGCCATCCGGTCGAGCCACTCCTCCTCGGTCTCCGCAGGGTCCCGATTCTCGGCCGGTCCGGTCGTCGACACGCTCACGCGGTGGCGGTACCGCCTGGATCACACCACGCCTGGCCACGGGGAGCGCGGGCCGGATCGCGAGCGCCCCCGGAGCAGGGTGCGGAAGCCGCAGAACCGAACGGGCTCCGGAAAGGCCCGGTGCGGGCGTGGGCGGGCGTGTCAGGGTGGGGGCATGGTGAACGGTCACGGGCGGGTGCGCGGGAGTTACGACGCGGTGGCGGAGGAGTACCTGGGGCGGATCGGGGGTGAGCTGGCGCACAAGGTGGTGGACCGGGCGCTGCTGGGAGCCGTCGTGGAGGAAGCGGCCGGCGGGGTGGTGGCGGACCTCGGGTGCGGGCCGGGGCACGTGTCGGGGTGGCTGGCCGGGCAGGGCGCGCGGGTGGTCGGGATCGACCTCTCGCCGCGGATGGTCGAGCTGGCCGGGCGCGAGCACCCCGGGACCGAGTTCCGCACCGGTGACCTGCTGGCGCTGCCCGCCGCCGACGGGGAGTTCGCGGCCGCGGTGGCGCTGTACTCGGTGATCCACCTGGAACCGGACGAGCTGCTGCCCGCCTTCGCCGAGATGCGGCGGGTGCTGCGGCCCGGCGGGCTGCTGTTGGTCTCCTTCCACCTGGGCAAGGAGGTGCGGCGACTGGAGGAGTGGTGGGGCCACCGGGTCGACGTGGACTTCCACTTCCTGGAGACCGACGCCGTCGCCGCCCGCCTCGCCGGGGCAGGGTTCGCCGTCGAGGCGCGGCTGGAGCGGGAGGGCCTGCCCGAGGAGGCCGACACCCGGCGCGGCTACCTGCTGGCCCGACGGCCCTGAGGACCGTCCACCCGGAGGTGGACGCCGGTGCGTCCACCTCGGGGTGGGTGTCGCGGCGGCCCCGCCGGAGGACCGTGGAGGGGTACCCACGACCGTCAGGAGCCGCCGCATGTCCGTGCCGTCCCTCCTCACCCTGCTCGGCGTCCTCTGCTGGATCGCCTACGAGCTGCTGCTGCGCCGCCGCGAGGACTCGGCGGCCGGCGCCTGGCACGCGGACGACCGCGACCGCGGCTCGACCCGGCTGCTGCTCTCCTGCTACGTCGCGTCCGTACTGGCCGTGGTGCTGCTCGACCGCGCCTCGATCGGCGAACTGCCCACCTGGGCACGCTGGTTCGGGGTCGCGATGGTGGCCGCCGGGCTGGCCCTGCGGGCCTGGGGCATGCGGACCCTGGGCCGCTACTACACCCGCACCCTGCGCACCGTGGACGCCCAGCACGTGGTCCGCTCCGGCCCGTACCGGCTGATCCGCCACCCCGGCTACGCCGGCAGCCTGCTGGTCTGGATCGGCTACGCGCTCGGCGCCGGCGGCTGGGCCGCGGCCCTGGTGGTCGCCGCACCGCTGCTCGGCGCGTACGGCTGGCGGATCGCGGCCGAGGAGCGGCTGCTGGTGGCGTCCTTCGGCCCGGTGTACGCGGAGTACCGGAAGGTGTCCAAGCGGCTGGTGCCGTTCGTCTATTGACCGCGCGGGGCGCGGCGCGGAATGTGGGCGGGCAGCCCGGTGGGGCCGTGCCGCTCGTGGTCCGTTCAAGCAACCCCTGGTTTTCGGCCAGCGTTTCCCGGCCGGTGTATCCGTTCGCCGTCAGGTCCAGGCATACTGGCGAGCATGGGCGCTCGCGCCCACCCGTGACTCTAGACAAGAAGGGACCGGTGGCCAGGGATGCTGCGGAACGGTCTTGAGCCCTGGCACATCTTGGTGGTGCTGGCGGTCGTAGTCCTGCTGTTCGGATCGAAGAAGCTGCCGGAGATGGCCCGCGGCCTGGGCAAGTCGATGCGCATCCTGAAGGCGGAGACCAAGGCGATGCGCGAGGAGGACACCACGGCGGACGCCGGCACCGCGCAGAGCACGGCCGCCCCCCAGCCGGGCGGCGACCGCCCGGCCGTCACGCCGACCAACGTGACCAAGGCCGCCGAGACCAAGCACACCGAGACGAGCGCCTGAGTCGTCCGAGCTCCCCGTCGAGCCCCTGGTGGATCTTCCACCGGGGGCTCGACGCCGTTCCGGGGGCTTGGTCCCGGCCGCCCTCCTCGCGTGGACGACCGGGGCGGCCACGGCGGCCCGATGACCGCTGGCCCCCCGTACGGGGGAGGCCGACGGGCGGTCGACGGTCCGTCGGGTCAGGCTGGGCGGGACATGTCCCGGAACCCGTCGCGCATCGACCCGGCAACCTCCCTCTGGCTGCTGGGTGCCTGCACCGCGCTGATGCTCGCGTACTTCACGCTGCCGCTGCGCGTCCTCGGCCCCCAACGCCCGGTGCTCAGCTGGCTGGTGTTCGCGGGTGCGCTGGTCGGGCTGAGCGCGCTGCTGCTGGCGAAGATCATGGCGGTGCTGGAGGGCCGGGCGCGCCGCCCGGTCGCCTGGCTGGCCTTCCTGATCTTCCTCGCGATGACGGTCTTCGCGGCCAGCTACTACGTCCTCGCCGGCCGCCCGGGCGATTTCAAGGGGCTGCACACCCGGCTCGACGCGCTCTACTTCACCGTCGTCACGCTGGCCACCGTCGGCTACGGGGACATCACCCCGGCCGGGCAGGCACCGCGGCTACTGGTGGTCCTGCAGATCGGCTACAACTTCGTGTTCCTCGCGGCGGCGGCCGGGACGATGTCGCGAACGATCTGGGCGGGTGCCGAGAGCCGGGCGCGCCGGCGGTCCTAACGGCTTGCCGGCTGTCGTAACGGCTTGCCGGCTATCCACAGGCTGTGGACAGCCGGGCGGGCTCAGGGGTGGCTGGTGTCGATCACGCAGAAACGGTTGCCCTCGGGGTCGGCGAGCACCACGAAGTCCGGGTCCGCCGGGCAGCGGTCCCAGTCGACCCGCTCGGCGCCGAGGGCGAGCAGCCGATCGACCTGGGCGGCCTGGTCGGCGGCGTCCTCGGCGTAGAGGTCGAGGTGCACCCGCGGGTGCTCCCGGACGGGCGACTCGCTGAGCCCGAGCGCCAGTTGCACGCCGTGGCCGCCGTCGGCGGGCACCAGGACCACCCAAGTCCGGCTCGACCAGGCCCTCGCGCGGGACGTAGTCGAGGGCGGCCGTCCAGAAGGCCACCGCGCGCGGCAGGTCGGAGACACCGAGGACGAGGGAACTGATCGTCGGCATGGCGCCGTTCTGGTGCAGCATCGGTATCTGAGCCGGCGTCGGAATCGGTGCCCTGCGGCGGAGGCGGAGGCGCAGGCGCAGGCGGAGGCGGAGGCACAGGAGGCGCAGGCGGAGGCGGAGGCGGAGGCGAAGCGGCGTCAGTCGTCCTGGAAGTTGCCGGCGGTGTGGAGGGTGGCGTACAGCGCGGACAGCCGGGCGTTCCAGTTGGCGTAGGTGGGGACGTCGATGGCGTGCTTCTTGCCCAGGTCCTTGATCGTCTTCTGGGCTCCCCTGAGCTGCTGGGCGGCGTCGTCCGGGTTGCCCTCGTTGAGCCGGGCGGCGGTGTCGTCGAGGATCCGCAGCAGCTCGGTCTGCCGGTCGCGCTCCTTGGTGATCTGCGCCTGGGCGACCGCCTGGCGGAAGGACTGCAGCTGCACCTCGGCGGGCTGGTTGCGCGGCACGGCCTGGGTGGGCGCGGGGAGCGCCGCCGAGGTGGTGGGGGCGGCGGAGCCGGCGGCCGGGCCGGGGGCGCCGGCCGTCGGGGTCGCGGCGGGGGCGGTGGGGGCCGCGGAGCCGGCGGAGGTGGCGGCCGGGGGCGCCTTGGTGGCGGCGGCGTGGCCGGCCGGCTCGTCGAAGGCGGTCAGGACCAGGGCGGTGACCCCGGCCAGGCCGGCTATGCCCAGGGCCCCGAGGACGAGGGGTTTGTTGCGGCGGTTCCGGGCGGGCGCGGGCGACGCGGCGTGGGGGCCGGCGTGGGGACCGGGGTGCGGCACGGCGGGCGGCATGGCCGGGAGCGGCGCCATCACCGAGGTCGCGGCCGACACCGGGTGCTGCGGCGCCTGGGGCGGGAGCAGGGTGGTGTGCTGCTGGTCCGGGTGCACCGGGGCCACCGGCGGCAGCACCTGGGTGGCCGCCGCGGTGGTGGCGAGAAGTTCGGCGGTCGGGTCACCGACGGCCAGGCCCGGGACGGTGGCGAGCAGTTCGGCCCGTGCCGCGGCGGCGTCGGCCGGGCGGTGGTCCGGGTTCTTGGCCAGCAGGCGCAGCACCACGGCGTCCAGGGCCGGCGGCAGGCCGGGGCGCCGGGCGGACGGCGGCAGGGGCTGCTCACTGACGTGCTTGAAGGCGATCGCCACCGGGGACTCGGCGGTGAACGGGGTCTCGCCGGTGAGCATCTCGTTCAGGACGCAGCCGACGGCGTAGAGGTCGGTGCGGCCGTCCAGGGCGGAGGCGGTGGCCTGCTCGGGCGACAGGTAGGCGGCCGTACCGAGCACGCTCGCGGTCTGGGTCAGGTTGTTGGAGGAGCCGGCCCTGGCGATGCCGAAGTCCACCACCTTCACGCCGCCGTCGTCGGTGATCATGATGTTCCCGGGCTTGATGTCCCGGTGCACCAGCTCGGCCGCGTGTGCGACCGCCAGCGCCTCGCACACCGCCGCCGCGATACCGACGGCACGCTCCACCGGCAGGTTCGGCTGCTGGGCCAGGACGGCGGCCAGCGAACGGCCCTGGACCAGCTCCATGACGATGAACGGGGTGCCCTGGTCCACGCCCGAGTCGAAGACCATGACGATCCTCGGGTGCACCAGCATCGCGGCGTGCTGCGCCTCGCGGCTGAAGCGCTCGGCGAAGCGGGGGTCGTCGGCGAGGCCGCCGTTGAGGACCTTGACGGCCACCTGACGGCCCAACACGCGGTCGACGCCGCGCCAGACGGTGGCCATACCGCCGACGCCGAGCATCTCGACGAGTTCGTAACGCCCGTTCAGCGCCCGTCCGATCACCTGGAGCTCCCCTCACGTGCGGCGCCCGGGGTCCCGGGGTGCCTCGTGCACCTGTGCACGATAGCCGCCTTGTGGTGGGGGACGGTTGGGGGCGGTGGGGGGTTCTGTGGGGGCGGGGGGCTCTCGGGAGGGTGGGTGGCCGGGGCGGTTCCGGGGGTGGCCGCTCCGGGGCTGGATGATTTTCCGACTGCCGACTCTGTGGGCGCGTGGCCGGGCGCCGTTGGCAGTCTGAAAATCACCCGCAACGCCCCTCTCCGGGCCACCCCCTCCACCGCCCCTCCCGCAGCACATCCCTCTCGCCTGGGTGAGTCGTGGGGGGGAGGTGGGCGTGGGGCGAGGCGGGAGGCGCCGGGGGCGGCGCGGCCGGCCCGGGAGCGGGCGCCGGGGG